>RFMK01000139.1 GCA_009927705.1 Actinomycetota bacterium
CCAGATCTCGCTTTATTCATTTGTGTAACCGCTCATTGACGTGATCCTTCAATCGCGTGAACGAACGTCGCTGGGGTACCAGGACTCGAACCTAGACAAGCTGAACCAGAATCAGCTGGGCTGCCAATTACCCCATACCCCAATAAATACATGTAATCAGCCGCCAAGAATACCCCGAAAATAGAGGTTATTGCACCGCTGCCTTGAGTCGAGCAAGCGAACGCTCTTTGCCAAGCAATTCCATCGATTCAAAAAGTGGTGGCGAAATGTGGCTGCCTGTTACAGCAATACGCACCGGGCCGAATGCCAAACGAGGTTTGAGTCCTAGTTTCTCAATCAAGATTGCGCGAAGTGCCGCTTCGATTGATTCATGCTTCCAATCAACGAGATTCTCCAAAGCTTGAAGTGCTTGTGCAATCACATGTTGAGCGGGCTCTTCCTTTACTTTCGCTGCAGATTCCTCGTCAAAAACAACTTCGTTCACAAAGAGGAAGCGCAACATCTGGGTAACTTCGCTCATGCGCGCAATTCTTTCTTGAATAATCGGCAAAGCTGAACGCACTACCGCAATCTCTGCTTCTTCTCCCTTAATAACGTCATCCTTGATTAGGAATGGCAGTGCACGAGAGAGGAAGTCATCAATCGTGAGCGCACGGATCTTGTCGCCATTAATTGCTTCCAATTTCTTCATATCAAAACGTGCTGGCGAACTGTTGACGCGCTCGACAGTAAATAGTTTGACTAGTTCATCCATGGAAATGTTCTCAACATCGTCACCTGGTGACCAACCCAATAACGCAAGGTAATTACAAATAGCTTCAGGCAAGAACCCTTGCTCCCGGTACCACGCAATTGATACTTCGCCATTGCGCTTGGAAAGTTTGGCATTGTCCTGGCCCATGACGAATGGCAGATGAGCGAAGAAAGGAAAATCCTCCGGCGCTACTCCCATCGCCTGATAAACACGAATCTGTCGCGGAGTTGATGAGAGCAGATCTTCACCCCGCAGAACATGAGTTACCTTCATCAAGATATCGTCGACAGCAACGGCCAAGGTGTACAGAGGTGAACCGTCAGCGCGCATCAACACGAAATCAGGAACATATTTATGTTCGAATGTAACTTCTCCACGAATCAAATCGGTAAAACGGGTCTCGCCATCAGGCATTCGCATGCGAATAACGGGCTTTCGACCCTCACTGTCATAACGAGCAATGTCTTCGGCAGAGAGCGATCGACACTGTCCGTCATATCCAGGGGCTTGATTGAGTTCGCGTTGTTTCTCGCGACGCGCTTCGAGCTCCTCGGTTGAGCAGTAACAGTTATAGGCATCGCCGTTTGCGATAAAAGTTTTTGCCCAGTGGGTGTAAATATCGAGTCTCTGCGATTGCAGATATGGCCCGTAAGCGCCACCAACTTCGGGGCCCTCATCCCAATTCAATCCCAGCCATTGAAGAGTTTCGATTGCACGCTGGATGTATTCATCGGTAACGCGCTCACGATCGGTATCTTCAATGCGGAAGATTAACTTCCCGCCAGTGTGACGGGCATATGCCCAATCAAAGAGAGCGGTTCGAATGTTTCCGACATGGAGGTCGCCAGTAGGAGAAGGCGCAAATCGAGTGCGCACTTCTCTTTGTTCTTGATTACCCACGTTGTGACACCTTATTTCTCAATGAGCCAAGACCGTCGACGGAGACTACTACTTCTCCTCCAGCAATCATGGGACCAATTCCAGATGGAGTTCCGGTCAGAATTACATCACCAGGAAGTAGCGTCATTACTTTGGTGACGAATTCGATGATGAATGGGACATCAAAGACCATGTCGGATAAAGGTGCAGATTGCTTGATTTCACCATTGACTCTTGCTGTTACAAGTTGTGATGCTGGATTGAATTCAGTATCGATCCAGGGGCCGAGTGGGCAGAATGAATCAAATCCTTTGGCGCGCGACCATTGGCCATCTTTTTTCTGTAGATCACGTGCCGTCACGTCATTGGCAACGGTGTAACCAAAGATCACATCATTTGCCTTTTCCCTCGGGACTTCTTTACAGATCTTAGAGATAACGACTGCAAGTTCTGCCTCGTGATCGATGCGTTCACTCGTCGATGGCCATTGAATGACATCGTCGGGGCCAATCACGGATGTGTTGGGTTTGATGAAGATAATCGGCTCTTCAGGAACTTCACCACCCATCTCGGCAGCATGGTCTGCATAGTTCTTGCCGACACACACAACCTTGCTCCTCGGAATTACGGGAGCGAGCAAGCGAACATCGCTGAGGTTGAATGTCGCTTCTTCTTTGAAAATACCGGCGTAAAGCGGATCCGAAGCAATGGCTCGGATGGTGGTGTCATCTTCCAAGATTCCAAAATGAGGATCAGTTCCGAGCGCTGAGCCCGCAGGAGGTGCAAATCTGACAATACGCATTTGCGAAGCCTAAACCTCTTTCACTGCATCATTTGCAGCGCTTTTCTCAATGAGGAACGTGGCAATTCTGTGGCGTCGACCTACTGGTCGTTCTGCAGTTATCTGCCAGTTATGCAACAAGATAGTGCTACCAGGAATAGGAACGCGGCCGAGAGTCTTTGCGACAAACCCGCCGATAGTGTCGACATCCTCTTTCTCTTCCTCGCTCAATTCAATCTCTAGTTTGTCAGCCAGATCCTCGATGTGTAGGCGGGCCGAGACTCGGGCTTGAGCCGGCGAAAGCCACTCTAATTCATCGACATCATCATCATATTCGTCGGCAATTTCTCCGACGATTTCTTCCAAGATATCTTCAATGGTTATGAGACCTGCTGTACCGCCATATTCATCAACCACAATTGCAAGATGAATTTGGTCGCGTTGCATCTCTTTCAGTAGATCAGCTGCTGTCTTGGTTTCTGGGACAAAGGTTGCTTTGCGTAGGTGATCTTTTACAAGTTCAGTGAGTTCAGACTCTCGATATTCATGCGTCCGTCGAGCAAGGTCCTTGACATAAGCAATGCCAAGAATGGTATCGAGATTCTCGCCGATAACTGGAATGCGGGTGAAACCTGAACGAAGCGCAAGAGATAAACCTTGGCGTAAGTTTTTACTACCCTCGATCCAGACCATCTCAGTGCGAGGAACCATCAATTCACGAACCAATGTGTCGCCGAGTTCGAAAACTGAATGAATCATTTCGTGCTCGGACTCCTCAACAAGTCCACGTTCATGAGCTTGATCGACCAGGTCACGGAGTTCGGCCTCATTAGCAAAAGGCCCCGATTTAAAGCCCTTTCCTGGGGTGATTGCATTTCCAATTGCAATCAAAAGCGCGGTTATCGGTCCAAGCACGGTTGCCATAACGACAGCTACAAAACAGGCTGGGATGATCCAACGCCCAGCATTCTGCTTAGCCAAAGTTCGTGGCCCCACTCCAACTACGACATATGACAAAACCAGCATCACACCTACGGCTGAAGAAAGTCCCGCAATATTTGATTCAAATATAGACACAAACGCATCAGCCACAATGACTGTGGCCGTTAACTCGCAAGCTTTGCGAACAAAGAGAATGACGTTCAAGTAGCGAGCTGGTTCTTTAATGACACGTTGGACCCATGCAGCTGCGCGAGTCGATTTCACTTCCAACTCTTCGACAAATACTCGCGAGATCGAGTTGATTGCTGATTCAGACCCAGCCAAGAATCCAGCAAAAAGCAAGAGGCTAATCACTGAGAGCGTCGCATTGATGCTCATAGAGTCTGGCTCCATTTCTTAAGTAATTCGTCCTGCAAACTGAACATTTCCTCTTTCTCTTCAAGCTCGCGGTGGTCATACCCCAGCAAATGAAGAATTCCATGCACTGTTAACAACTCTAATTCATCTTGTAAGCCATGGCCGGCTTGAGCAGCTTGTCGAGCGGCAAAATCAGGACAGAGAACGACATCCCCAACCATTCCGGGACCAGCATGCGCAGAATGTGGCTTCATTTCATCCATTGGGAAAGAGAGAACATCTGTCGCGCCTGGTTCATCCATCCAACGAACGTGAAGGGCGCTCATCTCATCCTCATCGACTAAAGAAATGCTCAATTCAGAATCGCCATGAATTCCCATGGAAGTTAAGGAAAATTCGGCAACCGAAATCAATCGAGAATCATCGCAATCACTTGCAGTGAGGTTTGAGAGCTCTATATTCATTTCGCACATGTCGTCGCTCCGGAAGAAGCGAGTAAACAGCTAGCGATCACTCCTTAGCGAACGAGGCTTATTGACCCGTCGGTTTGCTCGATTTCCTTCAGCGCTATCAAATCGACCATAAGCATCAACAATTTCACTCACCAAACGATGACGAACAACATCTTCAGATGTCAGGTCCATGAATGAGATGTCATCGATCCCTTCTAAAATATCGCGCACGATGCTCAATCCCGATTCTTGGTGAGTTGGTAGGTCAATCTGGGTGATATCGCCCGTGACGACCATTTTCGACGAGAATCCCAATCGCGTTAAAAACATTTTCATTTGCTCTGGAGAAGTGTTCTGTGCTTCATCCAAGATTATGAATGAGTCGTTAAGCGTTCGGCCACGCATGTATGCCAATGGAGCAACTTCAATCGTTCCAGATGCCATCAATCTGGGGATAGCTTCTGGATCAAGCATGTCATGCAGCGCATCAAAGAGCGGCCGAAGATATGGATCGATTTTTTCATGCAATGTTCCAGGGAGAAATCCGAGCCGCTCCCCTGCTTCAACAGCAGGGCGGGTCAAGATGATTCGATTAACTTGTTTTGCTTGCAGAGCTTGAACAGCTTTTGCCATTGCGAGGTATGTCTTTCCGGTACCTGCAGGGCCAATCCCAAAAGTCACTGTGTGTTTATCGATTGCATCAACATATTTCTTCTGATTAGAAGTCTTAGGACGGATTGTCTTTCCTCGATTACTGAGAATGTTAAGCGTCAAAACCTCAGCTGGCGTCTCATTTCCATCGCTCAAGATCATTGCAATCGATCGGCGAACAGCATCATCACTGAGAGGCTGTCCCGCACGCACAACAGCAAGAAAATTCTGCATCAATTTTTTGACTCGCTCCGTGCCATCAGCGGAGCCGCGCAAAATAACTTCATTGCCGCGGACCGTAATCGCAACGTCTTTAAAAGCATTTTCGATTGCGCGAATATAGGAGTCATTAGGACCCGTGAGCGCAACGCTAGGGATATCTGAAGGAAGTGTCAGAACGATGCGATCCATTGGCGTGATTCTATCGAGAAGGGTGAAAACCGTCAGTTTCGAACTTAGCCCGGAGGCCAGTTCAGAGAACGTCCACCTAGGAGATGAAGGTGAGCGTGAAAAACTGTCTGTCCAGCGTCAGCGCCGGTATTGAAAACAGTTCGATATCCCGAAAGTGAACGTTCGCCAGCAACTTTGTGCGCAACAGCGAAGAGCTCGCCCAATGTTTGAGCATCATTAGCTGCAAGTTCTGCAGCATTTTCATAATGAGTTTTTGGGATCACAAGGACATGTGTTGGCGCTTGAGGATTGATGTCGTCGAATGCGATTACTGAGTCGTTTTCATAAACTTTACTTGCCGGAATCTTTCCTTCAACAATGGAGCAGAAGAGACAATTCATGGCGTATCTCTACCAGATTCCAAGCGCAGTTTGAACTGCAGCGAGCGCAGCAGCTCCTGCGTGAGCGGATCGAAAGACCGGTTTTCCTAGTCCGACTACGTTCCCACCACTAGCGGTGAATGTATCCAACTCTTCATCAGTAAGACCGCCTTCGGGACCAATAATGAGAAGTACTTTTTCGAAGGATTTTCCCTTAAGCAATTGTGAGAGTTTCATCCCAGATGATTCATGAAAAACAAGAGTGCAATCGTGCTCTTTGATTATCTTCGCAACCATTTCAGTACTGTGCACTGCAGTGATCTCAGGAAACCATACGCGGCGTGATTGTTTTGTTGCCTCTCGTGCCCAAGTTTCCCACTTCGATTGGGCATCATCTTTCCATTGTCCGATCGAGCGTTGCGAACTCCATGGTGCAATGACATCAACTCCGGCTTCCGTTAACAACTCAATGGTTTCTCGCGCTCGATCACCTTTGGTCAGAGCTTGAACGACCGTAAGTCTTGTTCCGGATGCCTCGCTTACCTCTGTAGAGAGGATGAGGCAGCTCACCAACTTCTTCTTAGTTGAAAGGACTTTGACTCGCGCTGATCTTCCACGGCCATCTGTAACCATGAGTTCATCATCTGTTTTGATTCGCATAACAGAAACCGCATGGTGTGCTTCGTCACCGATAATCGAGAGTTCACCCTCTTGTGGGATCTCGTCAACAATGAACACAGAGAGCATTAGTTCTTAAAAACATCTCTGAATTTTCCGAAGAAGCCGGAATTAGTGTCGGAACTTTCCTTGCGGGATGTCACTTTGTTCGAATCCGAGCTATCGCCACGTTCATCGGCAAATTCCTTTAGTAGTTCTTCCTGGCGACGCGAAAGTTTCGTTGGAATCTCTACTGCGACATGGGCAAAGAGATCACCACGTCCTCCGCCACGGAGGCGCGTCATGCCTTTTCCACGTATAGGAATAATCTGGCCACTCTGAGTTCCGGCCTTAATTTCAACATCAATTTTTCCATCGAGCGTCTCAATAGATAGCGATGTTCCAAGAGCAGCGCCCGTCATAGGAACAGAGAGTGCAATGTGGAGATCATCACCTTCGCGAAGAAGAAAATCATCCTCTTCAACGATGATCTCAACGTAGAGATCGCCGGCCGGTCCACCACCAGGACCCACTTCACCTTGTCCGGAAAGTTGAATCCGATTTCCAGTTTCCACGCCAGCAGGAATCTTCACATCTAGATTACGTCGTGCACGGACTCGACCATCGCCGGCGCATTCGCTACATGTCGAGGGAATCACCGTTCCAAAACCTTGGCAGGTTCCGCATGGGCGTGATGTCATGACTTGTCCGATAAATGAACGAGTGACTTGCTGAATTTCACCACGACCTTTACAGATATCGCAGGTGCGTGGAGAAGTTCCAGCTGCGCAACCATCTCCTCCGCATTTGGTACAAATAACTGCAGTCTCAACTCCGATATCGCGAGTGGTGCCGAAACATGCTTCCTTCAAATCAATCGTCACTCTGATGAGCGCATCTTGTCCCTGGCGCATACGTGGACGCGGTCCACGTGGAGATCCGCCGCCCCCAAAGAAGGCATCCATGATGTCGCTAAATCCGCCGAAGCCACCACCAAAGCCACCATAGGAATCTCCGCCTCGATCATATGAACTTCGCTTGTCAGGATCGCTGAGAACTTCATAAGCAGCGGTTACTTCTTTAAAACGATCTTGAATTTTTGGATCCGGATTCACATCTGGATGCATCTCACGCGCTAATTTACGATAAGCCTTTTTTATCTCATCTTGAGATGCGTTGCGGTCAACGCCGAGAACTTGGTAGTGATCGCTCATGATTGGCTATCCGTCAAGAATCGACCTACATAACGCGCTACTGCATTGACTGCAGACATAGAAGATGAATAATCCATTCGCGTTGGGCCGATGATTCCAAGTCCTCCGAGTGGATTGCCTTCAACTCCGTAACCCATCGTCACCAAGCTCGTACGCTTGAGACCACTTTCCTTCTGTTCTTCACCAATGCGAACTCTCATGGTGTCACCCGCATCGCTCAACAAGCGCAGAAGAACTACTTGTTCCTCGAGCGCTTCCAAGACTCCATGAATTTCAACGGAGGATTCACCAGAACTACGGGCGAGGTTTGCAGTTCCTGCGAGAACTACTTTCTCTTCTGGTTTTTCAATTGCCATTTCAATCAAGTTCGAGATGATGAGTGCTGTCGATGTTCGTTCATTTCTCCCGAATGCCGCCAATATTCCCTCTAATTGTGGCGCTACATCAGACATGGATTTGCCCACAACTGCGCCATTAAGTCGTTGGCGGAGGTCGCCGAGCGATGTTTCGTTAAGTTCGTATGGAAGTTCAAGGACGCGTTGTTCGACTCGACCGGTATTGGTAATAAGAACCATCATTAATCGAGTTGGGGTCAGAAGTAACAATTCGATGTGGCGCACACGCGATTTCGTTAGTGATGGGTATTGCACGACAGCAACCTGCTTCGTTACTTGTGCCAAAAGCCGTACCGTACGCATAACAATGTCATCAAGATCATTTGCGCCTTCAAGGAAGGTCTCGATCGCTCTTCGTTCAGGCTTTGAAAGCGGTTTGACTGTCGCGATTTTGTCGACGAAGAGTCGGTAGCCCTTATCGGTTGGAATTCTTCCGGCGCTGGTATGAGGTTGTGTGATGAGACCTGCCTCTTCAAGAACTGACATCTCGTTGCGGATTGTCGCAGGAGATATTCCAAGTCCGTGGCGCTCAGAGATTGCTTTCGAACCAACCGGTTCTTCAGTCGATACATACTCTTCGACGATTGCGCGGAGGATATCGAGTTGACGAGATTCCATGCTTGAACGATTCCCGATCAAATTGTTGCGATACCGATTGTTGCCAGAATGATGAGTAACATCGCAGGAAAGCCAGTGCGGATTTTATTTGCTTTGAAATGATAGAAAATCGCTTCAGCCATGATGAACCAGATTGCTACAAAACCGTAGAGCTCAAGATCTGCGTTATCTAGGGCAAAACCAATGATGAGGGAGGAAGACGCGAGAATTTCGAAGATACCCACTAAACGCGCTAGTCCATCCGGGAAACCAACATCACGCGTACCGGAGAGGCCTGCGTTGCTTCCACTCGCTTTGGAGAGGCCCGAGATCAAGAAGATGAGGGCTAAAAGCAAGCTAATGACAGTGTGAAGGGTTTCCATAAGGAGAAAAGTTACTACAAAACTAACTCACGCACGATTCGGTCCGCAATCAAGCGGCCATTTTTACTTAACACCAACTTATTTTGAGCCCAACTCTCTCGATCCAGATCGCCGCTCGATACAAATTTCTCTGCAAGTGAAATTTGTGATGAGCTCATCTGAGAATGAAGAATTCCCTCTCGACGTCTGATCTGAAGCAAAATGAATTCATCGGCTTTGTTTTCTGGAGTTAAATTCTCTTTCTCCTGAATCGGTGATTCATTTTTTGCTATTCGCTCTTGGTAGCTCTTGGGGTGCTTGATATTCCACCAGCGCTCGCTTCCAAAATACGAATGCGCTCCAGGACCTGCTCCCCACCAAAATGATCCATCCCAGTAAGCGATGTTGTGCCTACATTCGCCGCCAGGTTTGCTCCAATTACTTAACTCATACCAGGTGAATCCAGCAGCTTCGAAACTTTCATCAGCGTAGAGATATTTCTCTGCCGTTTCATCGTCAGATGGCATTACAAGTTCACCGCGTGCGACTTGTGCTGCCAACTTTGTCCCCCGTTCCACGATGAGTGCATATGCGCTTATGTGATCGATGGGTAATGCGAGCGCTGATTCGACGCTAGTTTTCCAATCAGCAAAACTCTCCCCCGGTGTTCCATAAATCAGGTCGACGCTGACATGTTCATAACCATTTTTCCGAGCCTGCTCCACCGCTCTCGCAACATTCACGGGCTTATGAGTTCGATCCAAAGTTTCAAGCACATGGGGCGCTGCTGATTGCATTCCCATTGAGATTCGGTTTGCGCCTGCTTCCCGCATATGCGCAAGGAATTGCTCGCTCACTGAATCCGGATTAACTTCAATCGTAATTTCAGCATCATTTGCCAGTTCAAACTTCTCCCGGATTGCAGAGATGACTCGTGCAAGGTCTGCGGAAGGCATTAGCGAGGGTGTACCACCGCCAAAAAAGATTGTCGGAACTTCGGCATTACCGACGCTTGAGCTCGCCATCTCAATTTCTTGAATCACCGCATCAATGTAATTTGCCGATACAGCGGCAAGGTCAGGACCCTGAAGTTCAGCAGGTGTGTACGTGTTGAAATCACAATAACCGCAGCGCTTCACGCAATACGGAATATGAACATAGAACGAGAGCCGAGGGCTCACGTTACTTCTTGACCTTTCCACTCTCGGCATCCGCATTTGTAGAAAGAGCAGCGATGAATGCTTCCTGAGGAACTTCTACGCGTCCCACCATCTTCATGCGCTTCTTTCCCTCTTTCTGTTTTTCCAGGAGTTTGCGCTTTCGAGTGATGTCACCGCCATAACACTTTGCAAGAACGTCTTTACGGATTGCACGAATATTTTCACGCGCAATGATCTTTGCACCGATTGCAGCCTGAATTGGGACTTCAAATTGCTGCCGCGGAATTAACTCTCGGAGCTTGGTCGTCATCATCACGCCATATGGATATGCCTTCTCGCGATGGACTATCGAGCTAAATGCATCAACCGTTTCGCCTTGCAACAAGATATCCACTTTGACTAGATCTCCTTCGGCTTCGCCGATCGGTTCATAGTCCAAAGAGCCATAACCTTTGGTGCGCGACTTCAATTGATCAAAAAAGTCAAAGACAATCTCAGCCAGAGGTAGTGTGTACCGAATCTCTACTCGGTCTTCAGATAAATAATCCATGCCATTCAAGGTTCCACGTCGTTGTTGGCACAGTTCCATAATGGTGCCAATGAAATCGGTTGGGGAGAGAATCGTGGCTCGAACAATAGGTTCTAAGACTTTATCTACTTTACCGCTGGGATATTCACTCGGATTAGTAACGATTACTTCTTCGCCACCTTCTTTTGTTACTCGATACACAACGTTTGGCGCAGTCGAAATCAAGGTCAAATTGAATTCACGCTCGAGTCGTTCGCGAACAATCTCCATGTGGAGCAGACCAAGGAAGCCGCATCGAAATCCGAAACCTAGAGCGGCTGACGTTTCTGGTTCATAAACCAATGCAGCATCATTAAGTTGTAACTTATCGAGCGCATCACGCAACATTGGATATTCATCGCCGTCGATCGGATAGAGACCCGAGAAGACCATAGGTTTGGGATCTTTATAACCTGACAGTGCATTCTTTGTTGGCTTATGAAAAGTCGTGACGGTATCGCCCACTCGCGACAAGCGAACATCCTTCACGCCCGTAATCAAATAACCCACTTCACCTACTCCCAGACCTTTGCTTGAGACTGGTTCTGGTGAGATAACACCGATATCAAGAAGTTCATGCTTGACGCCAGTTGAGAACATTTGAATCTGTTCACGAGGCGATAGATGTCCATCAACAACGCGAACATAAGTTACGACGCCTCGATAAGTGTCATATACCGAATCAAAAATAAGTGCACGAGCAGATGCATTAGGGTCACCCTTTGGCGGTGGTATCTGCGCAACGATTTGGTCCAGCAATTCCTCGACTCCATTGCCGGTTTTTCCGGAAACACGGAGGCAATCTTCAGGTTTGCAACCAACGAGCTTTGAGAGTTCGATTGCGAATTTCTCCGGCTGTGCAGCAGGAAGATCAATCTTGTTCAACACTGGAATGATTGTGAGGTTATTTTCCATTGCAAGATAAAGATTTGCGAGCGTCTGCGCTTCGATACCTTGTGCGCAATCAACGAGGAGAATTGCTCCTTCGCACGCTGCAAGCGAACGCGAGACTTCGTAAGTGAAGTCAACGTGGCCGGGCGTATCGATCATGTTCAGGATGTATTCCTTGCCATCGATTCCCGATTTCCACGGTAGACGGACTGCTTGACTCTTGATGGTGATTCCGCGCTCTCGCTCGATATCCATCCGGTCGAGATATTGCGCGCGCATGTTTCGCGCTTCGACTACACCTGTTATTCCCAACATTCGATCTGCAAGGGTCGACTTGCCATGATCGATATGCGCAATGATGCAGAAATTACGAATCTGTTCGGGGTTTGTGGCAGCAGGCTGCGGAGCTTTTGCTAACGGAATTGCGGGCATTAGCGCTCGCCTACTTTACGAAGATAGGTGGCTGGATTAACGAACGCCAGCTTTATGGGCTGACTTAGCCATTGCTGACTTCTTATTTGAGGCTTGGTTGGCATGGATGACGCCTTTGGAAACTGCGACATCGAGTTCACGCGATGCAGCGCTGAGTTCGGTTGCGATCGCCTTGGAATCTCCAGCAGCAAGCGCATCACGGAAGCGACGGATGGCGGTCTTGAATGATGAGCGAACAGACTTGTTGCGCAGACGCGCCTTGTCATTGGTCTTGATTCGCTTGATCTGAGACTTGATATTTGCCACGAACGTTGTGCCTTCCGGTTTGAGAACTAGTGAAATCGAGCGCCGAAGGGTATCAGCCGAACATGAAGAGGCTCAAACCGAGCGAAAACCCCGCTAGGAAGCGCTATCTACCCGAGACTTTCGTGGCGATTGAGACGATGCTTCGTTCAAGGGCATACAGAGGATCGGCTTCTGCGCCTTTTATTGCGACATCCGCCTTGGCCAGCTCTTGGACAGAGAACGCAATGAGCGCAGGCGACCACTTCGATAATTGACGACGAGCTTTATCAATCTGCCATGGCGCAAGGCCCAAAGAACCTGCGAGTTGGAAGGCGTTTGCATTACGAGGCGCACCAGATACTTTCGCCAGAGTTCGAATTGATGAAGTCAGCGCAGAAACAATCATGACCGGATCAGTCCCCGAATCAATGGCATTTCGAAGGGCAACAAGCGCTGCGGTTGGATTACCGGCTAGCGTCGCATCAGCGACATCAAAACCGGTCGCTTCAATTCTTCCCTGGTAATACTTTGCGATGTCATCCTCATCAATAACGGCTTTACCCGCATTGGTGTCGAATGCAATTTGACTGCACGCCGCCGCAAGTTCTCGTGTATCACTTCCCGTTGCATCAACGAGCGCAGTCACAGCTCCTGATGAAATTTTCCGTCCATGGCGAGCAAACTCTTCGCGAACAAACTCTTCTTTATCAGCAGCTTTCTTCATCGGTTCGCAGGTGATGACCTCGGGTTTTCTTTTCTTGATCTTGTCCAGTAAGCCTTTACCTTTAACGCCGCCTTTATGAATAAAGATCAAATGAAGATTAGGATCAAGTTGATCAAAGAGCGATTCAATCTCTTCTTGCACTTCAGAAGTAACATCTTGAAGATCTTTTAGAACCAAGACTCTTTTATCAGCAAAGAGAGAGGGCGCTACAGCCTCTCCAAATCTTCCGAGTTCAAGACCGGCGCCATCGAGAATTGTCCGTTCAAAATCTGCGCGTAGCGCAAGCGCCTCAGCAAGTGCGCGATCAGCCAAGACCGATTCACCGCCATGAATCAAGAGCATGGGATTTAACGCCATTGGACTCTCCACCACTCCTTTTTCATTGTTCGAGTGGTGAATATATAGCGGCGGGCGCTCTCATCAAATCTCCACGCCACCGAAATCGGTCCATCTTGATCTGTTCGCAAGACGCGGACTCCTTGCTCCGTCAGGGCGTTGAGTAACTCGGAATTGGGGTGACCGTAACTGTTTCCTTCACCAACGCTCACCAGGGCAATCTCTGGCGAGATCTCGGCTAGAAATCCGGCATCTTGGAATCGGGAGCCATGATGCGGAAGCTTCAAGACATCAACCGATTCAAGATCGAATTCGCGCCGTAATTTGGCTTGAACTTCAGGTTCGATATCGCCGGTGACAAGGATCTTTCTATCATTCCATGTCACCAGAGCTACAACACTTTGGTTGTTCTCTTGTGAGCCATCTCCTCCAAGAGATTGAAAATTTCCTCCAGTCCCATCGGGCCATAAGATCTGAATTACGACCTCACCGATTGATGCCTTAAGTCCTTGTCTAACTTTGGTAGCTTTGAATTCAATTATTTCATCAATGATGGTGTTGCCATTACTCCACACCTCTCCAATTTCGAATTTTCTACTTAAGCCCTTCGCACCAAAATAGTGGTCTGCATGCCCATGTGAAATCACAACCAGAGGAAGGCTTTTGATTCCTGAACTCCGAAGACAACGTGCAAGTAAACGTGGTTCTGGTCCAGCATCAAAGAGAATTCCGCTGCCTGCTCCAAGATTGAGCACGAGCGCATCACCCTGTCCGACATCACATTGCACTATCTTCCAGTCGTTTCCAGGAAACATTATGCGCGCTGCTACTACGTTGCCCAACACAATAATCAGGACAATCATGAGTATCTTGTAGGACCTGCGACTGAAGAGAAGAAAGCAAAGCAGAACAAAACTTATGAATAACCAAAAATTGAGACCGATATTTGGAGTTGAATCCGACCAGCTCGCAACCGTTGCGATCCATTGCGCACATACGTGCGCTGGCCAAATCAGTGCCTTACTCAGGAAATCAATCGGCATCGAAAGTAAAGAAAGAAACCCCAGAATCGTTATTGGCGCTACGGCGGGAGCGACCAGAACATTGAAAAATGATGCTGAAGGTGGAAATCTCCCCTGCAAGGATCAACAAATAGGGAGTACACGCAATTGTCGCTGCGCACGGAACTGCGATCAATTCTGCGATTACTTCTGGCAAAAAACGAGACATTCTCGAGGTGAGCGCTGGTGATATGAAAATCAACCCGCTTGTTGCCAGAACGGAGAGAATGAAACCTGGATCATGAGCTTGAAATGGGTCAATCAAGATCAGCAGTGAAATCGCTGTTGCAAGTGCTGCAACTGAATTGCGAGAGTTGCCACTTGCACGAGCCACGATTACGACTCCGGCCATCACGCCAGCACGTAGAACTGAGGGTGAAGGTCTCACCAGCAGGAGAAAAAGTACGAGGAAGGTTGAAGTCAGAACTAACCGAGGAATGATTCTCGGAACTATTCGACGGGTCATGAAGAAGACTAAAGAACTAACAATCGCGAAGTTTGCCCCGCTCACGGCAGTGAGATGAGATAAGCCAGCACGCCGCATCTCATCGGTGAAGACAGAGCTCTGCAACGTGGTATCACCAATGATCATGCCCGGAATAAGTGCACCTGCATCATCGCCAAATTTTGATAGTTGCTCACGAAATGCCCAGCGGAACTTGGTCAGCACTTTGGCCAAAAGAGACGGCGGTGAAATTACCTTTATGTTCTGCGAGGTAATGAGCGTTCCAGCAACTCGCTTCTCTGAAGTTTGAATTAAGGAACCAGTTAATTCGATTTCTTCACCAATAACGTGCTCTGAATTCACATCTGCGAGAACTCGAATAGGAACGCGAACACCGCTAGCGTTACCTGAAATCGAAATCCAGGACGTCCGCGCAATGAATGAAAGTTTGCCGCCGTTGAGCAGTGAACCTTTCACTTTTTTGATTGTTCGCTTAGGTTCGCTCGTCACAACTGCGCGCACTTTTACTTCAGAATTTCCTCCAATCAATCGCGCAACTGTACTCTGCTGCAAAGTTGACTCGTGAACGCTGTAGATCGCACCACCTACAAGAAGTGAGAAAAGGAGAACGGTTGTGAGAGAGTAACGCCGAAATAAGGCATAAGCGCCGACAAGTAATGCAAGACCCTGGAACCAAGATAAGTAACCGGCAAGGATTGCGCCGAACCACAGCCCGCAGGCATAAACAAGAAGTCTTAAATCAGCATGCGGCCCGCGCTTTGCGCGCTCTACAGCGTTAAACGTGAGCGAATCTTCTCCAAAGTCTTTGGTCCAACTCCAGAGACTTTGAGTAGATCCTCTATAGCCATAAATGGGCCATTTTGATTACGGTAAGTAATGATACGCGCAGCAATGACTGGCCCAATTCCCGCAAGCGAATCGAATTCTGGCTTAGTGGCTCGATTTATATTGATTGTTCCAGTGAACTTCTTAGTTGATTTTGGATTCGTCGCTGAGAGTTTGGAAACATATCCGACATAGATCTGTTCACCATCCACCAATACCCGAGCCAAATTGATCTCGCTTGTATCTACCCCTTTAAGTGCACCGCCTGCTGCTTTAATGGCATCAGCTACGCGAGATCCTTGGAGCAATGGATACACGCCAGGTGTTTTTACCTTGCCCGCAACATGGATCAAGATTGTTGATTGAATGGGAGAGATAGATAGAACTGGCTTCGGTGATTCCTGAGCAATAGCGCTCCCTCGAGTTGTGAGAAAGAGAAAGACCGAAAATGTGATGGCTACAAGCGAGACTGCAATCAATCCTTTCTTCTGGTCAGATGAAAAGCCTAAGAAATTATCTTTTAATTCACGTATCTGCATGGGCGCATTGAAGCCCCGCCTCTTCAATAGATTTCAATAATTGATGAGATTAGTGCAGAACTAGATAATGTGGATAGCGCGTACTACAGGACGATATTGACGAACTTGGGCGCCTTGGTGATGACCTTCTTAGGGGTCTGAGAACCTAATTCGGCTTTGACCGCTTCATCAGCCATTGCCATCGCTTCGAGTTCGGCATCTGTGGTGTTAGGCGAGATATCAATGCGTGACTTGATCTTTCCGTTTATTTGGAAGATTGCAGTGACTGAATCCTGGGTAAGTAAGTCGGGATTAACAGTTGGCCATCCTGCGAGCGCCACAGATGGTTTATGTCCAAGCTTTTCCCACATCTCTTCTGCGGTATACGGAGCAATCAATGAGAGTGAAATAGCGACAATTTCAGTGGCCTCACGAACGGCAGGGTCTGCCGGTCCGCATCCCGAATCAATTGCTTTACGCGTTGCATTCACTAGCTCCATTACTCGCGCAACGGCGACATTGAAGCGGAATGATTCGACTGCAAACGAGATGTCATGAAGCGCTCTATGAGTAACTTTTCGCAGCGCAAGATCACCGGATGAAAAATCAATTCCGGCAGCACTAGTAACATCACCTGCAAGGCGCCATGCGCGATTGAGGAATTTGGCAGAACCAGCCGGTGAAACATCGGCCCAATCCACATCATCTTCCGGCGGACCAGCAAAGACCATGGTCAATCGGATTGCGTCAACGCCATGTTTCTCTAACTCGTCCGAGAGGCGAACAAGATTTCCACGACTCTTACTCATCGCAGAGCCATCCATGATGACCATACCTTGGTTTAAGAGACGAGTGAACGGTTCAGTGAAATTCAAATACCCCATGTCATTCAACGCTTTGGTGAAGAATCGGGAATAGAGCAAGTGCAAGATCGCGTGGGTTACGCCACCAACATATTGGTCAACTGGTAACCAAGTATCCACTTCCTCTTTGACGAAAGGTTTGTCGTGTGAATTGACACTTGTGTAACGCAAGAAGTACCACGATGAATCGACAAATGTATCCATAGTGTCGGTGTCGCGTAACGCTTTACCGCCACACTTAGGGCAAGCAACATTGACCCAATCGAGGGCTGTAGCAAGTGGTGATGTTCCCTTGGGTTTGAGATCAAGCGTTGATGAATCAGGAAGTCTTACTGGAAGTTGATCATCTGGAACAGGGACCTCACCGCACTTTTCACAATGAATGATTGGGATAGGTGTACCCCAATAACGCTGACGTGAGATGAGCCAATCGCGAAGACGATAATTATTCGACGCTTTTCCAAGACCTTTAGCCTCAAGTTCAGAAGTGATTTTCTTGATGGCGTCAGCGCTACTTAGTCCATTTAATGAGCCAGAGTTGATGAGCTTTCCATCTCCATCAGTCGCAACGCCGCTGGTTGCGGGATCCTCTTCCTCAGTCTCTACGACCACCCGCACAGGAAGTTTCATTGCACGCGCAAAATCTAAATCGCGCTGATCATGCGCTGGTACAGCCATAATCGCGCCAGTTCCATAATCAGCAAGAACATAATCACTAGCCCAGATTGGAATTCGTTCGCCATTGACTGGGTTAATGGCGTGACGACCCAAGAAAACGCCAGTCTTCGGACGATCGGTTGCGAGGCGATCGATATCGCTTGCGGCTTTAACTGAATCAAAGTATTTATTGAATTCAGATTCGACGGAAGTTCCCGTGACGAGATCGCGCGCCAAGTCGCTATCAACAGCAACGACCATAAATGTTGCACCATACAAAGTGTCGGGTCGTGTCGTGTAAATGACTACAGGCTTATCGCGATCTTCAATCTCAAATGTGACTTCCGCACCAACGGACTTCCCGATCCAGTTGCGCTGCATCGTTAAGACTTTCTCGGGCCATTTACCTTCGAGTTGCTGCATATCTGCTAGTAAACGTTCGGCATAGTCCGTGATCTTGAAATACCACTGATTCAATTTCTTCTTGGTGACCGCGTTGTCGCATCGTTCACAAAGTCCAGCAACAACTTGTTCGTTTGCAAGCACAGTCTGGCAATCAGGGCACCAGTTGACCGCCGAATCCTTCCGATAAGCAAGACCTTTTTCATACATCCGATTAAAGATCCATTGATTCCACTTGTAGTACTCCGGATCGCATGTATAAAGAACGCGATCCCAATCAAACGAACATGCGTAGCGTCGCATCGAGGCGCGCTGAGTGTTGATGTTTTCGTACGTCCAAATACTTGGATCTTCGTTACGTTTGATCGCGGCATTTTCTGCGGGTAATCCGAATGCATCCCAACCAATCGGGTGCATGACGTTGAAACCTTTTTGTACCCAATATCGAGCGATTACATCGCCCAGCGCATATGCCTCCGCGTGGCCCATGTGAAGGTCGCCCGATGGATAGGGAAACATGTCGAGCACGTATTTCTTCGGGCGTGGATCATCGGTTCTGCCCGAACGAAATGGCGCAATCTCATCCCAGATCGGAAGCCACTTTTCTTGGACGTGATGAACGTCGTACGCCTCATGCATGTGCGTAGGTTACCGCCAACGAACGCCGGTTAATTCCTCGCTGACGCTCCATAGATTGCGCGCCAAGCTTTGATCGTAAGCGATTGAACGCGCCCGTGTTGCTTTTGGAAAGCCACGCATTTCCATCAACCCATCTGGGCCGATATATGTTGCGCCATACAGGTTAGGGAATGTAGCAGCGCAGAGCGTTGGAAGTGCGCCACGTGAAGCAGATTGGGCGATGACCGCATTCATGAGCGAGGTAACTCTCTCTTCAACAACTTTGCCGCGCATCTGCGGACTTACCGATTGAAGATTGGTATTTGAATAACCAGGATGAGCGGCAAATGCATTAAATGGATATCCGCGCGCAGTCGACATTCGTTGTAGTTCGAAGGTAAAAAGTAGATTCGCTAACTTGCTGGCTCCATAAGCGCCCCAAGGTTGGTACTTATTGCGCCCTAAGCAGATGTCACGAATGGTTTCAGTTGATCCATCGCCAAATGAACCCATCCGATGAGCCTGGCTAGCAATTGAAACAACCCTCGACTTCACACGATCCGAAAGTAATCCTGCGAATGCAAAATGCCCTAAATGGTTTGTTCCCATTTGTAATTCGAAATCATCTGCGGTTTTCGTAAATGGAACTGCCATAACGCCGGCGTTGAGAATCAGAACATCGATGTTAGAGGTGACTTCGCGTGCTGCTTTGCGAACGCTATTGAGATCTGCAAGATCAAGGATAAGAATGGAGACTCGTTCGCTCGCGAGTTCTTTACGGGTTCGTTCCGCCTTCTCCTCGCTGCGTCCGGTGATTGTGACGCGAGCGCCGGCACGAACTAACTCGCGCGCAGCTTCTTTGCCAATTCCACTTGTTGCTCCAGTAATAAGAAAATGTTGTCCGGAAAGATCTGGAAGATCGCGCGCTGACCAGCCGCTCGGGATACGCTGGAGCGGAAGTCGGGCATTCGTTGCGTCTGTCATCGAG
>RFMK01000123.1 GCA_009927705.1 Actinomycetota bacterium
TCACGCTGTTGAAATCGTTTTCGATTCCATCGTGCGCAACATCCACAAGGGCGAAGATGTAACCATCAACGACTTTGGTAAGTTCAAGAAAGTTGATCGTAAAGCTCGCAAGGGTCGTAACCCTTTCACTGGCGAAACGATTCAAATCAAGGCGAGCAAGAAAGTTCGCTTCCTCCCAGCTAAGGCGCTCAAGGAAGTTGTTTCCGGCGCTCGTAAATTGGGACCAGCTCCAAAGCCAGCTCCAGTCGTCAAGCCTGTAGCAAAGAAGGCAGCAAAGGTAGTTAAGAAGGCAGCCAAGAAGGCTCCTAAGAAAGCTGCAAAGAAGGCTAAGAAGGGCAAGAAGAAGTAAAAATCTTCTTTTCAATAAAGGCCACGCATCTACGCGTGGCCTTTATTTTTCTGTCCTAGGCTTCAACCATGAACCCCGCGGAACTCAGGATTTCTTATGATCCGCCCAAAGGAAGACCATTAGGTAGCAATCCGTGGTTCCGTTTCGGCGCAACGCTTTTGAGGCCAATACTTAACGCAATCATCAAGCGAGATTGGCGCGGGGCAGAGAAACTTCCTCAAAGCGGCGCAGCAATCGTTGTCTGTAATCATCTTTCATATGTAGATCCGTTGACCTTCACGCATTTCCTTTACAACAACGGACGTGCGCCGCGGTATCTCGGAAAAGAATCTGTCTTCCGCATTCCAATCATCGGCACCGTCATCAGAGGCGCTGGACAGATACCTGTGTCGCGAGAATCAAAAGATGCGGTTAAAGGTTTGGAGCATGCGATTGCAGTTTTGAAAGCGGGACATCTCCTTGGTGTCTATCCAGAAGGAACGTTGACGCGTGATGAAAATCTTTGGCCGATGCGCGCCAAGACTGGCGTTGCTCGTCTGGCATTGATTACCGGCGCACCGGTGTATCCATGCGCATCATGGGGACCAGAGAAGGTGCTCCCTCCTTACAGCAAGAAGTTGCGCGTATTCCCGCGAACCAAGGTCTCGATCATCATGGGAGATCCGGTTGATCTCTCTCGGTGGAATGGGCGTCATGAAGATCCAGTCGCAATTCAAGAGGCAGCCGATCACATCATGGATCGCATAACGCTGCTGCTTGAAGAGTTGCGTGGCGAAAAAGCGCCTGCTGTTCGTTTCGATCCTAAGAAATCAGATCTTCCGCGGATAGGCAATTACAAGAAAGCGAAACGTAAGGCGCAATAATGAAAGTGACTGTCCTTGGTTCGGGGCAATGGGGCACAACGCTCGCCCAAGTTCTCTGTGATGCCGGAAATGATGTACTGATCTGGGGAAGGAATCAATCGGTTGTCGATGAGATCAACACAGTTCATACCAACCAAAACTCGCTGCCGGCTTTGGTCTTGCCAACGAAATTGCGCGCAACAAGTGACATTTCTGCGGCATTCGCTCATTCCCAATTGATCGTTCTCGCCATTCCAGCCCAATCTCTTCGAGCGAACTTGAAGGCGTGGAAGGGCTTGATAAATAAGGATGTTCCCATCGTCTCATCGCTTAAAGGCGTTGAAGTTTCGACACAGTTACGCATGACGGAAGTGGTGCAGGAAGTATTGGACTATCCCGAAGAAAAGTTGGCCATTATCACCGGCCCTAATTTGGCTCGCGAAGTTGTGCTTCGACAACCAACTGGAGCGGTGGCAGCCTCAACCTCTCAAGTTCTCGCCGATCTCACTGCCAAAACTTTTAGCGCTCCATATTTTCGAGTTTATACATCCAATGACGTTATTGGTTGTGAACTTGCTGGAGCTGCAAAGAATGTGATTGCGCTGGCAGTAGGAATGTCGATTGGAATGGGATTTGGCGAAAATACCCAAGCTCTTGTAATTACTCGTGGATTAAATGAGTTAACTCGATTAGGAATGGCGCGAGGTGCAATGCCGCTGACATTTGTGGGATTGGCTGGAGTTGGTGATCTGCTTGCAACATGTGGTTCACCGCTATCGCGAAATCGTTCATTCGGAGAAGCGTTAGGTCGCACAGGATCGATGGCCAGCGCGCAGGCCGAAGCGCGGTCAACTGTCGAAGGCGTTTCGACAGCCAGCGCAGTAGTTGAGTTAGCGCATTTAGTGGGGATTGAGGCGCCCATCATGGAAGCCGTGAAAGATGTAGTGAACAATACGATTAGCCCTCAACAAGCAATTGTTGGGTTGATGAAAATTCACACCGGAGCGGAGATTGATCACGTATGACGAAAAAACGCGTTGCAATCATCTGTGGTGGTCGAAGTAGCGAACATCCAATCTCGTGTATCTCTGCCCGCGGAGTTCTTGGCGCAATCGATAGAAACAAATTTGAGCCTATTCTCATTGGTATTACCGAGAAGGGCGCCTGGGTTGAACTTCAGGGCGCCACAGATTTCTCAAAAGGTAGCGATGGACTTCCATATGTTCCCGAGAACGCACCATCCATCCGAGCAGATATCGCTGGATTCACCACGACTGGCGGCCAAATGTTGGCATTGGATCTTGTCTTTCCATTACTACACGGCGCATACGGTGAAGATGGCACCGTGCAAGGATTGCTCGAGATGGCTGGAATTCCATATGTAGGTTCCGGTGTTCTCGCCTCCGCTGTTGCGATGGATAAGACATTCGCAAAACCGATTTACGCAGATTTTGGTTTGAAAGTTGCAGACGGAATTACTGTTCACGAACGAGATTGGAAGAGTAATCGCTCCCTGGAAATAGCGAAGATTAAAGCACTGGGATTCCCGGTTTTCGTCAAACCTGCGCGGAGCGGTTCAAGTCGTGGAACGTCAAAAGTTAAAAGCGAAGACCAGATCGCCGATGCGATTGAAGAAGCACATCGCCACGATCCTCGCGCAATGGTTGAAGTTGCGATTGTTGGACGCGAGATTGAATGTGCGGTCCTTGAAATTCAAGGAAAGGCGACCGCATCAATACTTGGTGAAGTACGAGTGCACGAGCCACATGAGTTTTACGATTTCGAAGCGAAGTACATCGATGGATCCACATCATTTGATGTTCCAGCAAATATTCCTACCGACGTGGCAAATAAAATCAGTGACGCAGCAGTCACCGCTTTCGAAGCGTTAGGTTGTGAAGGCTTGGCGCGAGTGGATTTCTTCCTGACACCAAGTAACGAAATCATCATCAATGAGTTGAATACAATGCCCGGGTTCACTGAGAAATCAGTATTTCCCATGTTGTGGCAAGCGACTGGCAAGAGTTATAGCGAGATAATTTCGCAACTCTGTGAAAGCGCGCTCTCGCGTTCGCAGAACGTAGTGAGGTAATCGAATTTAGATTGATGTAACTGGGCAGGTCAACGTGCGAGTGATACCAGGAACTGCTTGGACTTTAGATAGCACTACTCGACCAAGATCTTCCATGCTTGCAGCTTCAGCCCGCATGATTACGTCGTATGGGCCAGTAACACCCTCAGCAATCGTGACTCCAGCAATTGCAGTCACAGCTTTTGTGACACTTCCAGACTTGCCTACTTCGGTCTGGATCAAGATATACGCCTGAATCGACATTGTTCTTCCGTTTCAACTTGGGTTCGTAACTCAGACACTAGCGCATTTAGGCTAGCGTCCGTAAGTCGGAAGACTGTGAAAGAAGGTGAACAGGTGCGAGAGCACGAAGTCCTCAATCGGATTCGCGAGATATTCGATGCAACATCGGCTCATCGCGGAATTGTGGTGGGAAACGGCGATGATGGCGCTGTAATTTCCCTGCCAGATCAGACAGTTGTATCGACTGACTTGGCGGTTGAGGGAGTTCATTTTCGGATTGATTGGAGTTCGCCCGAGGAGATTGGTCGGAAGGTAACCGCGGCGAATCTTGCAGATATCTGTGCAATGGGAGGATGGCCAGAATTCTTGCTTGTGGCAGTTGCATTCCCGTCTCGCCACCTCCACTTGCTAGAAGGGCTTGCTCATGGAATTGCGAAGGAAGCCGAAAAAGTTGGCGCTCACGTCATCGGGGGAGATCTCTCTCAGGGAAGTGAACTTGTCATCTCCATTACTGCTATCGGCTCTACGAAGAAACCCATACTCCGTTCTGGTGCGAAGATTGGAGATGCCGTTGTTATCTCGCACCTGCCAGGATCTTCGGCAGCAGGACTCACTCTCTTATCCAAAGGAATTGAAATCACAACCGATCATGCTCGCGAGCTTGTCTCGCAACACTGCGCACCTGAGATTGACTATTCGAAATACGGGAACGCATTTCCATTCCTCAACTGCGCCACAGATATCAGCGATGGGTTGATTGTCGATGCATCTCATATCGCCGCAGCTAGCTCCGTAGCGTTGGAGCTAGAAACTAAATCTTTGACTTCACATCCCCAATTCGAAAAATTACTTAAAGTGTTTGATGGTAGCGACAGTGCGTTAACGGCGGTCTTAACTGGCGGTGAGGACCATGTCTTGCTTGCGACTACAAGTGAGCCAGAAAAAATTGAAGGTTTCACTCGTATCGGTACAGTTATTTCTGGGCACGGCATTTTCATCGACGAAAAGCGTCGAGAAATGGAATCGGGCTACCAACATAGTTGGTAGGTATAAGAAAATTACAGGTTGGGAAGGGCTACTTAGCGAGCGACTTTTCCGGCCTTGAGGCAGGAAGTGCAGACGTTCTGGCGCTTGGTGTAACCATTTACAAGGGTGCGGATACGCTGGATATTTGGATTCCAGCGACGACGGGTACGACGGTTTGAGTGTGACACGTTGTTACCAAAGCTTGGTCCCTTGCCACAGATTTCGCATACTGATGCCACGTTCGTACTCCTTGATTTATTGCGACTTGAACTTGCGGGCGCAAGATTAGCCGTAAAGACGCCAGATGCGCCAATTCTTGATCTATCTGAGCGGGAAACACTGCGCTCGAGACCCTCTGCACAGCCACATTCACGCCCCTTTCGGAGAGAATGAAGCATGGCAACGTTGGAGTCGCGACTTGTATCGATAGTCGGCGATAAGACTGCAAAAGTCCTTCACGAGCATTTCGAGATGTCTTCGATTGGCGATTTGCTCCGTCACTACCCACGCCGTTACGTCGTCCGTGGAGAACTCAGTGATATCGAATCGCTAATTGAAGGCGAAGAAGTGACGATTTTCGCAAAGGTCGAGAGCACAAAGGTGCGTCGCATTCCTGGTCGCAAAGGCGCGATTGTCGAAACAATCGTGACGGATGGAAGAGCCACATTGATTCTTACCTTTTTCAATCAAGCGTGGCGGGAGAAAGATTTACGAGCCGGAAGACAAGGTCTCTTTGCTGGAAAAGTTGGAGTATTCAAAGGGAAGAGACAACTCGCGCACCCAGATTATCTTTTGATACCTGAAGGTGATGATGTCGATGCAGCTATTGGCGACTTTGCTGGGAGATATCTTCCGGTGTATCCGGCAACCGCAAAGTTGCCCTCATGGAAGATTGCTCAATGCGTGCGCTTAGCCCTAGATGCGCTGGAAGAAATTTCTGACTACGTTCCAAGAGAACTTCTTGATGAACTTCATTTCCCAGATTTCATGACCGCACTTCGAGAGGTTCACAATCCCACAAGTGCCGAAGCGGCCGAGATAGCACGACAGAGACTTACTTTTGATGAAGCGCTGTTAATGCAGCTCTTCTTGGTGCTTCGTCGTAACGAAGTTCGAGCTGCCACAACGAAGAATCGCGCGCCACGCGACAATGGTTTGCTAGCTGCTTTTGATAGTCGAATTCCATTTGAACTCACTGCCGGTCAGACATCTGTTTGGAGCGAGATTTCTCAAGATTTAGCAAGCACTCACCCCATGTATCGCTTACTACAGGGCGATGTTGGTTCGGGAAAAACAATCATCGCACTTCGCGCCATGCTTGCGGTTGTTGATGCGGGCGGTCAAGCGGCGCTGTTAGCTCCTACCGAAGTTTTAGCGCAGCAACATCACCGCAACTTCCTTCGATTGCTCGGTGATCTTGCTGAAGGTGGAATGTTGGGTGGTAATTCATTGGGAACACAGATCGCGTTGTTGACCGGCTCCATGACCACTCAGGAGAAACGAGAAACGTTAGCCAACATCGCATCGGGCGCTGTGGGAATCGTCGTCGGTACTCACGCATTGCTCGAAGATCGAGTGATATTCAAAGATCTTGGACTTATCGTCATCGATGAACAGCATAGATTTGGCGTTGAACAACGCGACGCATTGCGTGAGCGCGCGGTAGAGCCCCCACATGTCTTAGTAATGACGGCAACTCCAATTCCGCGGACAGTTGCGATGACGATATTCGGCGATCTTGATGTCTCAGTACTCCGTGAACTTCCATTAGGGCGTTCACCTATCACCACACATGTAGTCTCTGCATTTTCAAAGCCATCGCATTTGGATCGTGCATGGCAGCGGGCGCGCGAGGAAGTCTCGAACGGACATCAGGTCTACGTTGTAGCGCCACGAATTAGCGCAAGCGATGACTCCGATTTACAGCGATTCGGTCTAACATCGGAGGAACTATCTCGTGCACGTTCTTTAATGGAAGACGAAGAGGAAATTTCGCAAAAATCTCCGATGCATTCGGTAGAAGAACTTTTCCCCCAATTGAGTTCAGGCCCACTCAAAGATTTACGAATGAGTCCGCTTCATGGTCGCATGCCCTCGGATGAGAAAGATGCGGTTATGCAGGCTTTTTCGCGAGGCGAAATAGATGTCGTGGTCTCGACCACTGTTATCGAAGTAGGAGTTGATGTGCCAAACGCATCGATGATGATCATCATGGATGCTGATCGATTCGGCGTCTCTCAGCTTCATCAATTACGTGGACGCGTCGGACGTGGTACAACTCCTGGCCTCTGCATACTCGTCACAAACGTTACGGAAGATTCACTTTCTATGGAACGACTGAAGGCAGTTGCTGCAACGACTGACGGATTCGAATTGAGTAGATTGGATTTAGAACAAAGAAGAGAAGGTGATGTACTAGGCAGCGCACAGTCTGGAGTCCGTTCACACCTTCGTTTGCTGCGAGTGATTCGAGATGAGGAAATCATCGCCGATGCGCGCGAAGTCGCCGAGAGAATTGTGATGTCGGACCCTCAACTCGAAACAATGCCTCATCTCAAGACTGAGGTTGATAAATTGCGCCAAGAAGAACGTGCCGCATATTTGGAGAAACGCTAATGAGAATCATTGCTGGACTTGCAAAGGGTCGTAATTTGTTCTCGCCTGTCGGCGCAACGAGACCTACATCAGATCGTGCACGCGAAGCGCTCTTCTCGACCTTGGAATCGGAGTTCGGTTCCATTAACGATCTAACAATCCTCGATCTATATTGCGGTTCAGGTGCAGTCGGCGCGGAGGCGCTGTCAAGAGGTGCAGCAATTGTCATTGGAATCGACAATGATGAAAAGGCTACTTCAGTTGCTCGACAGAATTTCCAATTGCTCGAGAAAATTTCAGGAATCGGCACTTACTCCGTAATAACTATGTCAGTCGGAAAGTTCCTAGATAAGCCGGCAGATTTTCCCTTCGATGTTCTCTTTCTTGATCCGCCATATGAACTTCCCAATAATGAAATAGAAAAAAATCTCACTGCGCTGGTCAAGAACGGGTACTTGAAGTCATCGTCGGTTGTAGCGATTGAACGTGATTCCAAGGCGCGCCCTCTCGCGTGGCCGCAAGGGTTGACCGAAGTAAAAGTTAGAAAATATGGGGCAGCAACGATTTACTACGCAGAGCCCAGATAACGCACAGATTCTCACGCGAAAGTCTCGTGTTAGCGTTGCCCTATGAAGAAGGCGGTTTGTCCTGGATCCTTTGACCCCATCACTAATGGTCATTTGGATGTCATTGAGCGTGCCAGTGGACTCTTTGATGAAGTTGTTATAGCAGTCTTGGTGAACAACTCAAAGACCGGACTCTTCACAATTGAAGAACGAATCGAGATGATCACCGAAGCCGTCCAGCATCTCAAGAACGTAAAGGTCGACACTTGGAGCGGATTACTCGTTGATTATTGCCGTGCTCACAATATTGCCGCGATTGTGAAGGGGTTACGAGCAGTAAGCGATTTTGATTATGAGTTGCAGATGGCGCAGATGAATCTTCAGCTCAAGGGAGTAGACACGCTCTTGATGGCGACCAAGCCAGCATATTCATTCTTATCCTCATCATTAGTTCGGGAGATTGCTCGTTATGGGGGAGATGTCTCAAACTTAGTACCGTCACGTGTGCTTGAGGATCTCTCCCGCAAATCGCAGATGTCACAAGGTAAGTAGGAGGACAGAACCATGGAAGCTATCGAGAAACTGCAATCAGCCATCACGATGGTCAATGAAGCGCGCGCAGTTCCCCTATCTGCTTCATGTGTCGTCCACAGGGGAGAATTGCTGGGAATTCTCGAAGAGATTAACCAAGCGCTTCCAGCTGATCTATCAAATGCACAAAAACTTTTAGTCAATCGCGAAGGAATTATCGAAGAAGGGCGACAGAGCGCCGAACAACTCATTGCTCATGCTCGCGAGGAAGTTGCTCGAATGGTTGAACAGACTGCAATCGTCGCAGCTGCGCGAGAAGAGTCTGCGCGATTGATTGATGAAGCGCATGCCAAAGTTGAGAAAGAGCGAGAGGAAGTGGATGCGTACATTGATTCACGACTCGCAACGCTCGAAGTGATTTTGAATAAGACGCTGGAAGCTGTTAATCGCGGCCGAGAGCGGCTTGCTGGTGCCAGCGATAAAGATGTTCTCTCACAACTCGCTGATTAATCAGGTTCACACTCGCCATGAACTCCAAAGCACAATCGCCATTTCGTATCAATCTCCATGAGTTACCCCGCCGTGCAGGCGAGATGCGTGAATACGATCTGAACTTCCCAGCACCTGAACCAATCGGTATTCCTCTGCTTGAAATTCGCCGCGATGAACCAATCGAAATTCATTTCCGCGCTGAATCAGTTGATGATGGCGTTTTGATTACTGGTGAAGTGCAATCGCTGGCGAGCGGTGAGTGTGGTCGGTGCTTAGCTGCAATCGATCAAGAGATTGTCCAGAAATTTCAAGAACTCTTTCTCTATGAGAGTCGTGCTTCAGATAAGAATGAGGACGATGACGAGCTCTTTCTATTAGATGGAGATGTTGCCGATATCGAGACAGCGATTCGCGATGCGGTGATTCTCTCCATGCCGATCAACCCCGTCTGCTCGCAGGACTGTGAAGGGCTTTGTTCAACCTGTGGTGAGAAGTGGCGAGACCTGCCCGATGACCACTCCCATGAGGATGTTGACCCTCGATGGACTGGACTTGCAGGCTGGAAGCCCGAATAAGGACCCAATTTTGCAAAGATCTCCGACCTGGGGGATACTTACGCGCTCACCATTGAAGGAAAAGAAGTTTCACACGAAGGAGAACCACCGTGCCATTACCCAAGCGAAAGATGTCGCGCTCGCGCACACGTTCTCGTCGTAGCCAATGGAAAGCAACGCCTGCAGCGACTGCAACATGCGGACAGTGCCAACAGCCAAAATTGCAACACACAGCATGTCCTACCTGCGGTACCTATAACCGCCGTCAAGTTCTAGAGGTCTAATCCTGACCCTGGCTTTAACCGAAAAGCTCGGAGTTTCGGTAAGTCCAGAGCTTCTTAATCTCGCACTTACTCACCGTTCTTTCGCATATGAATTTGGTGGACTTCCCACAAATGAACGTTTGGAATTTCTCGGCGATAGCGTTCTTGGACTAGTAATCACAGAAGCTTTGTATGAGCGATTCCCGGATCTTGATGAATCCCGACTTTCACCGCTGCGTTCTGGCATCGTGAATATGCGCGCCCTTGCAGCAATTGCTCGCGAACTTGAGTTGGGAGCAGCGCTCAAGATTGGCAAAGGCGAAGAGGTAACTGGCGGACGGGATAAGAACTCGATACTTGCCGATGCTTTTGAAGCGCTCGTAGGGGCGATATATCTTGATCACGGGTTCACGAAGACAACAGAGATTGTTATGCGATTAATGAAAACCGCAATCGATGAAGCGCTTTCCCGTGGGGCCGGCCTTGATGGAAAGACCGCCTTGCAAGAAATTGTTGCTGCTTCTGGTTGGCAACCACCTGAATACCGAGTGACCGAATCTGGTCCAGATCATGATAAGAGTTTTGTCGCTGTTGTAGTTGTCAATGGAGTGACGTATCAAGAAGGACACGGAAAAAGTAAACGCGAAGCCGAGCAAGTTGCTGCTCGTCTCGCTTTTGAAGCAATTTCACAATCATTCGATAAATAATTAAGGCTAGAGCTAAACGTGCCGGAGTTACCAGAAGTCGAAACCGTACGTCGTGGACTTGAGCCATGGGTAGTGGGTAAAAAGATCAAGAAAATCGAAGTAGTTCATAAAGGTGGCAATCGCTCCAATACTTTCGCTCCATTCTCAGCTGTGGAAGGCGCGAAAGTACGAAACATGCGACGTCGTGGCAAGTTTCTGTGGTTTGAAGTTAATCGCAATCTCGGCTTAGTTGCGCATCTGGGGATGAGCGGACAATTCATAATTCAGGAACGAAAAGCTCCGGATGAAAAACATCTTCGAGTGCGAATAGATTGTGGAGATAGGCGTCGAGAGTTGAGGTTCATAGATCAACGGACTTTTGGATGGGTGGCAATTGATCAGCTTGTGCAAGAGGAAGGGCTAGAGATTCCAACTTCTTTTGCCAGGATTGCACGTGACATCTTCGACTCTCAGTTCGATCGCGAAAAAGTAATCGAACGGATCATGAAGAAAAGGAGCCCAATCAAGCCAGTATTACTCGACCAATCGGTCATGAGTGGCGTTGGAAATATATATGCCGATGAGGCTCTTTGGCTTGCAGCGATTCATCCCGAGAGATTGGCAAACACTCTCAAGCGTAGCGAGATCGAAGATCTGCTTTCGTCGGTCAAGGAAGTTATGTCGGCAGCTCTGAAACAAGGCGGCACCAGTTTTGATGACCTCTATATCAATGTGAATGGCGAGAGTGGTTACTTTGATGTTGAACTTGAGGCTTACGCCCAGGATGGCGAGCCATGTTCGCGTTGTGGAACCGAAATCCGTCGTATCGCGTTTGGAAATCGTTCGTCACATTTCTGCCCCCGTTGCCAGCCGCGTCGTGTGGCTAAAAAAGTGGGCGTGAAGCGGGGCAAATAACCCAAGAGCGCTGGCGCGCCCCGATAGGTTCTACCCGTGTATTTGAAGAGCATGACGCTGAAGGGCTTCAAGTCCTTTGCATCGCCGACCACGCTCAAGTTTGAGCCTGGCATCACCTGCGTGGTGGGTCCAAATGGGTCTGGTAAGAGCAATGTTGTTGACGCGCTTTCGTGGGTCATGGGCGAACAAGGCGCTAAGAGTTTGCGCGGTGGGAAGATGGAAGATGTCATTTTCGCTGGCACATCTGGTCGGGCTCCACTCGGTCGCGCCGAAGTTTCAGTAACAATCGACAACACTGATGGCGCGCTTCCAATCGATTTCACTGAAGTAACAATTTCTCGCACACTTTTCCGAAACGGTCAGAGTGATTATCAGATTAATGGAGAATCGGCTCGACTCTTGGATATCCAAGAGTTATTGAGCGATAGCGGCATTGGTCGTGAAATGCATGTCATTGTCGGGCAGGGACAACTCGATGCAATCTTGACGGCAAATCCGGAAGAACGTCGAGGTTTCATTGAAGAAGCGGCCGGAATCTTGAAGCATCGAAAACGCAAAGAAAAAGCGCTACGAAAACTGGAATCGATGCAAGGCAATATGTCTCGCGTTCAAGATCTCACTTCTGAATTGAGAAGACAACTTCGACCACTTGGAAAGCAAGCGGAGGTCGCGCGTAAGGCTGCGGTTATTCAAGCTGATGTGCGTGATGCAAAACTTCGAATCCTTGCTGATGATCTGATTTCATTTAGATCGACGTTGACCTCAGAAGTTGCTGATGAAACTGCGCTCCGTCAACGTCGTTCAGAAGTTGAGCAAGAACTCGATCGACTTCGAAATCGAGAGGTTGAACTTGATCGTCTGGCCGCCATAGAAGGCCCACAACTTGTTGCCGCTCAAGATAATTACTACAACTTAACTGCACAACGCGAAAAACTTCGTGGCACCCAGAACTTAGCCTCTGAACGCGCTCGTTTCTTGGCCGAAGAAGCAGAGGAAGCTCGTTCTACTGGTCGCGATCCAGATGCGCTCGAGGCGGAAGCAAAGACTTTGCGCAACGAAGAGTTAGTTCTCCAGAATTCGGTTGATAAATCCCGCAAGGAACTTAACGCCGCCTCCGGAACGCTGGCGGAACTCGAAGGACGTTTAAAGATTGAAGAGGACCGAATTGCAGCAGCCCAACGCGCAATAGCTGACTATCGGGAAGGCACTGCTCGCCAAGAAGGTCATATCAAGAGTTTGCAATCACGAATTGATGGCTCCAACTCCGAGATCGCTCGCCTTGAAAGCGCTCTTGGCGAAGCAAATACCAGAGTTGATGAGGCAAAACGAGAGTTTGCGCGCCTCGAGAGTGAAGTAGCTGGGCTTGATGCCGGCGAGCTTGGACTCGATGCAGATTTCGAGAAGGCAAAATCGGCGCTGAATCAATCTCGATCGCAAGTAGATAAGCTCAAGGAAGAATTGGCTCGCGTCGAGCGGGAGAAGAGCGCAGCCGAAGCAAAAGTGGACGCACTTCGGCAAGCCACTCTCCATAAAGATGGAAGTGGAGCGCTTCTCACAAATACCCGCGGCATCGAAGTCCGCGGAAGCGTGGCTTCACTAATTTCAGTTGAGCCTGGTTGGGAGAAAGCAGTTTCCGCAGCTCTTGGTTCATTAGCCAATGCACTTGTGGTTCATGATGCAACACATGCAATCTCTGCTCTCTCTTTCTTGAAATCTGAATCAGCCGGATCTGCCGAACTTCTCTTTGTAGATGGAATCGATTTTCACGAGAGCTCAAAGCAAGATAACGTCGGCACTTCACTGCTCTCCAAAGTTTCTTCTTCTACCTTGAATGCGGTTCTGCCTCGTCTGCTTGCAAATTTTGTGGCTACAGAGACTCTTGCAGATGCAGAGCAAGCGATTCAGAACAATCCTTCGGTCATCGCAGTTACCCGCGATGGTGATCTCGTTGGACACGGCCGCGCAAGTGGTGGTTCGACATCACGATCATCGTTGATTGAAATTACCTCGATGATTGAGAAGAGCGAGATTGATTTACAAAAGCACACGCATGATTGCGATCGAATTAGATTTGAAATCTCATCGGCAGAAAATCGCATGCGTAGCGACCAAAGTTTCTATGACCAAGCACTAGCTAAACTTAACGAATCGGACGCGGCTATGGCCGGCTTGGCAGAGCAAATTGCCGCCGCAGGACAGAGCGTGAGAAGTAGCAGCGCTGAAGTTGATCGTTTGGAGCGATCAATCAATGAACTTAGGGATGCCTTGAAAGCCGATGAAAGCGAGCTCGCAATCGCTCAAATTGAATTCGGTAAGACTGAAGAACCACAAGAACCAGACTTAACATCGCTAGAAAATCTCCGCGCCAATGTTGCGACATCTCGCGCAGTCGAGGTAGAGGCCAGGCTTGGCCTACGAACATTGGAAGAACGTGTTGCTGCCATAGCTCAACGAGCATCTGACTTGGAAAATGCAGCTCGAAACGAACGTGAATCAGCGAGCAAGTACATCGCTCGTCGCGAGGCGCGAGCTCGTGGTGCGATTACGGCCCAATCGATTGCTGATGCGGCTTATGAGGCTTTGATTCAAATTGAGAGCTCCATCTCCCGTGCGAATTCAGAGCGCGAGCGGTTGGAAATCTCGCGTTCAAATCGCGATGGTGAAATCTTGGCGATTCGCGCAACTTTCCGTGAACTTTCAACCGAACTCGATCAATTAACCTCAAGCGTTCATCGCGATGAGATTGCCCGAGCCGAACAAAAACTTCGGATTGAACAATTAGAAATTAAGGCAATGGAGGAATTTGGCGTTGATGCCTCGACTTTAACTTCTGAATACGGTCCAGATAAAGATGTACCCACATTTATTGAAGATGATGAAGGAAATCTCAGCCAAGGCGAATACATACCTTATGTTCGCGAACAACAGGAAAAGAGACTTGCTACGGCCGAGCGTTCGCTAACTCTTCTAGGAAAGATCAATCCATTGGCGCTAGAAGAGTATTCGTCGCTCGAAGAACGATTGAAATATCTGGCAGAACAACTTGAGGATTTGAAGAAATCAAAGAAAGATCTACTGGACATCATTAAGGAAGTAGATGATCGAGTACAGGAGATTTTCGAAGAAGCTTTCCGTGATACCGCCCGCGAATTTGAGAAGATTTTTGCTCGCTTGTTCCCGGGTGGCGAAGGTCGACTTATCCTGACTGATCCAAGCGATATGTTGAATTCGGGAGTAGATGTTGAGGCTCGTCCGCCCGGAAAACGGATCAAGCGACTATCACTTCTCTCGGGTGGCGAAAGATCTTTGACCGCAGTTGCCCTCCTTGTTGCGATCTTCAAAGCGCGCCCAAGTCCGTTCTATGTGATGGATGAGGTTGAAGCAGCGTTGGATGACAATAACTTAGGACGACTTCTTGGCGTGCTCGAAGAGCTTCGCCAAGCGTCACAGCTCATCATCATTACGCATCAAAAACGTACGATGGAAATTGGTGATGCGCTGTATGGCGTCACGATGCGCGGCGATGGAGTTTCGGAAGTGATCTCACAACGTTTGCGTGAGATCGAAACTGAACCTGCATAGTTATGGGTTTGTTCGGCTCGTTTTTATCTAAGTTCTCTCGCGCAAAAGCTTCAATCGAGGACCTTGATGAATTTCGTCGCGTCCTTATCGAATCTGATTTAGGCGTAAATGTTGCCGACCAGATCATCGAGACAGTCAAGCGTGAAAAAGCTGAGAATTTAGAGAGCGCAGTAACTGAAACGTTGAAATCTTTTCTCTCGACTCAGGACCGCACAATCTCTATTTCATCTGGAAAACTGACAACCATTCTCATTGTTGGAGTTAACGGAACGGGAAAAACCACGAGCGCAGCGAAACTTGCACATCACTTTAAAGCAAATGGAAAGAAAGTCTTGCTGGTCGCAGCCGACACCTTCCGCGCTGCAGCAGTCGAACAACTTCTTACGTGGGGCAAAAGAATTGGCGTTGAAGTAGTGCAAGGAGCCGAAAACGCAGATCCCGCTGCAGTCTGTTTCGATGGCGCTACCCGTGCGCTTAAAGATGGATATGAGATCTTGATTATCGATACTGCTGGCAGATTACATACGAAGAGCAATTTGATGGATGAGTTAGGAAAAGTAAGAAGAGTCGTCGAAAAAGTAACTCCGATAGATGAGGTCCTCTTTGTTCTTGATGGGACCACAGGCCAAAATGGAATCTCGCAAGCTCAAGTCTTCTCCGAAAGCGTTCCCTTAACCGGCATGATCGTGACTAAAATCGACGGGTCAACTCGCGGCGGCGTTGCAATCGCCACGGAAAAGGCACTTGCCGTGCCCTTGAAATTCGTGGGGACTGGGGAAGGCATAGAAGATTTTCGCCCCTTTGATCCAGAAAGCTATATCCGCGAACTTTTAACATAGACGTAACAGAGGCTCGGAAACTGTCACCTCACTGAAACCTCTCACGCCTGTTCTACGTAATAGTCGGGGAGCACTATCTGCCCATTCTCAGCGCAGAGATCCCTTCCAATGTGTGAGTGAGTTGGCAAATCCAGCTCATCAGTTCGGAGAAAACAATGTCTGAAGTAACAATCAGTGCTGGCGATACCTCATGGGTATTAGCTAGCTCTGCACTCGTTCTTCTCATGACACCTGGCTTGGCATTTTTCTACGGTGGCATGGTTAGAGCAAAGAGTGCGTTGAACATGATGATGATGTCGATGGTAACTATCGGCGTCGTTAGCGTTCTCTGGGTCATGTACGGTTTCAAATTGGCTTTTGGCTATGAAGCAGATTCACCATGGTACGGATCTTTCTCGCTCTCCGGACTCGGCGATGCGGTCAATGAGTTAACCAATAACGGTGGCGTATATCCCATTCCTCTACTTGTATTCGCCTCTTTTCAATTGATGTTTGCAATCATCACTCCTGCGCTAATCTCAGGTGCGATTGCAGATCGAGCTAAGTTCATCTCATGGACTTTGTTTGTTGCAATCTGGGTAACTCTCGTCTATTTCCCAATTGCTCACTGGGTATTCGCCTTTGGAAATAAAGTTGGCGACACCGTTACCGGTGCAGGATTCTTAGCGGCACGAGGCGTCGAAGATTTTGCTGGCGGAACTGCGGTGCACATCAATGCAGGTGCCGCTGGTCTTGCACTTGCGATAGTTCTAGGTCGACGTATCGGTTGGCAGAAAAGTCCAATGCGTCCACATTCATTGCCGTTAGTACTTCTCGGTGCTGGTTTGCTCTGGTTCGGATGGTTTGGATTCAATGCCGGTTCGGCTCTTGGTGCCAATGCAACTGCTGGTTTGGCATTCATTAATACTCAAGTTGCTACTGCGGGCGCGCTATTGGGTTGGATTCTCACCGAGAAATTCCGCGATGGACATCCGACCTCTCTCGGCGCTGCGTCCGGCGCAATCTCAGGACTTGTTGCGATCACTCCGGCGTGTGCTTTCGTAGCGCCGTGGGCTGCAGTCGTCATTGGTTTCCTGGCCGGTGTTATTTGCGCACTTGCGGTCGGATTGAAGTACAAGTTTGGATTCGATGATGCACTTGATGTTGTCGGGGTGCACCTTTTTGGCGGCATTGTCGGCAGCTTGGCAATCGGATTCTTCGGTTCGAGCAAAGTGAATTCACTCGGACTGGACGGACTTTTCTATGGTGGCGGTATGACTCTATTGGGCAAACAAGCCCTTGGTGTTGGCCTTGTGATGACATATTCATTTGTCATGACTCTCATAATCGGGTTCGCAATCGAAAAGACCATTGGGTTCCGCGTCAAGAGCGAGAAAGAACTTGCTGGCGTGGATCTCACCGAACACGCGGAGAGCGCCTATGAAATGGGCGGCATTCTCCGAGGAGGTCGCTAGTCATGAAACTTATTACCGCAATCATCAAGCCAGGAAAGCTAGATGAAGTAAAAGGTGCGCTCCGCGATGCTGGAGTTAAGGGAATGACAGTCTCGGAAGTTTCAGGTGTCGGTCGTCAGGGCGGACACGTTGAGGTATACCGCGGTGCGGAATACCCAATCGATCTGATTCAAAAGATTCGTCTGGAAATTCTTGCTGAGAACAAAGAAGTTGATTCCGTGATCGACATCATTGTCAAAACAGCGTCAACAGGGGCAATCGGCGATGGCAAAGTGTGGGTCACTCCCGTCGATCAAGTTGTCCGTGTTCGCACGGGAGAGAAGGGTGAAGCTGCAATCTAATCTGTAGTTTCCAATATCTATCAAGTTAGAGATAGGTAGTCGTGAGGTTTGACTACCTATCTCTTTCTTGTTTTCACCCGATTGAACCTTAGATAGGCTTCGGCAGTGTTTGAAGGATTAAGCAATAAGTTCAGCGATGTCTTTGGTGCGCTCCGTAAAAAGGGTCGAATCACCGAATCCGATATCGATGCAACATGCGAAGAACTCCGTGTTGCGCTTCTTGAAGCAGATGTTGCGCTCTCAGTGGTTGAGAAATTTGTGGAAAGAATTCGCCAGCGCTCACTTGAGATTCTTCCAGTGATCCGGCAATCCACTCAGCAATCCCAAGAGATTTATGGCGTCATCAACCAAGAGTTAATTGCAATTCTCGGCGGCGCAGCTCGACGAATTCGTTACGCCAAACAGCCGCCGACGATCATCATGTTGGCTGGTCTTCAGGGTTCAGGAAAGACGACGTTGGCAGGAAAGCTAGCGAGGTTCTTGAAAGAAGATGGGAATACACCGCTGCTTGTAGCCGCGGATTTGCAACGTCCGAATGCTGTCACCCAACTCTCTGTTCTCGCAGAATCGATCAATGTTCCAATTTTTGCTCCCGAGCCAGGAAATGGAGTAGGAGATCCAGTTCGTGTAAGTCGAGATGCAGTCGAATATGCACGCGAAAAACTTTATAACGTCGTCATTGTCGATACGGCTGGACGACTTGGTGTTGATGCTGAATTGATGAAACAAGCATCGGATATTCGAGATGCGGTCAAACCTGACGAAACACTCTTCGTGGTTGATGCGATGATTGGTCAAGATGCCGTTCGCACCGCTCAAGCATTTAGCGAAGGAGTGGGATTCGATGGCGTTGTTCTCACGAAACTTGATGGTGATGCGAAAGGCGGCGCCGCGCTATCTATCGCTGAATTAACTGGGAAACCAATTCTCTTCACTTCAATTGGTGAAAAGCTCTCAGATTTCGATTATTTCTACCCCGATCGCATGGCTTCACGCATCTTGGGTATGGGCGATATCCAAACTTTGGCAGAACAAGCAAAGAAAGCCCTTGATGGAGATAGCGCAAAGCGCTTGGAAGAGAAGTTTGTATCTGGCGAGGACTTCACATTGGAAGATTTTCTTGAACAGATGCAGGCAATGAAGAAGATGGGATCGATGACCAAGATTCTTGGAATGCTGCCTGGTGCAAATAATGCGGCGATGAAGAAGCAGATTGATGCTATTGACGATAAAGAATTAGTTCGCACGCAAGCGATTGTGCAATCAATGACACCGGAAGAACGACGTAACCCCAAAGTTCTTAATGGTTCGCGTAGATCGAGAATTGCTCGTGGTAGCGGGCGAACGGTGACCGAAGTAAATTCATTGGTGGATCGTTTCTCTGCCGCACAGAAAGTCATGAAGCAGATGCGAAGTGGAGGTGGGATGCCCAAGGGCATGGCGCTTCCGCCAGGAATGGGAATGCCAGCCGCACCGAGAATCGCAGCTGCGCCAAAGAAGAAATCTCGTTCTGGAAATCCCGCAAAACGAGCGGCGGACGAGGGGCGTTAAACGGCCCGATTAGGCAACCAGGAGAGCGCATGGCAAGATTGGGACCCTGTTCAAGAGCCCTCTACCTCTTGACCGGCACCTGTTAACCAGAATTTCCAGATTTGGCTTGGCATCCCACTCAAGTCTCGATGGAAGTTCGATCGATTATGCAAGGAGAAAGCCTTCGTGGCCGTAAAGATTAGATTGGTTCGTCTCGGAAAGATTCGTACCCCGCACTACCGCATCGTTGTTGCAGATTCCCGTAAAGCTCGTAATGGATTGAAAATCGAAGAGATTGGTCGTTACTCACCAGCGTCAGAACCATCATTGATTCATGTTGATTCTGATCGCGCGCAACATTGGTTGAAGAACGGTGCCCAACCCACTCCTGCTGTAGAGGCAATTTTGAAAGTAACTGGCGACTGGCAGAAGTTCAAAGGACTTCCTGGCGCTGAGGGAACGCTTAAGACACTTCCACCACGTGCCGACAAGCGCGCGGCTTATGAAGCTGCTGTGAAAGCTGCGATGAATGAGCCGAAAGATGGCGCGACTACGATGAAGAAGCGCGCCGCGGAGAAGTTAGCTGCAAAGGGGGCTCCTGCAGAGGAAGCTCCGGTTGATTCTGTCGTTGAAGCGCCAGCAGACGTTCTTGCTGAAACTCCAGCTGAATCGGTTGTCGAATCAGCTCCGGAAGCCGCGGCTGAAACCGCAACTGAAACTGCCGCGGAGCAATAAGCACTCATGATGATTGATGAAGCGCTCGAGCATCTCGTAAAAGGAATTGTCGATAATCCAGAAGAAGTAGTGATCTCTGAAAAAGAAGGTCGCCGCGGAACCACTTTGGAAGTTCGCGTTCATCCGGAAGACATTGGCAAGGTCATTGGTCGTAATGGCCGAACTGCCAAAGCTCTTCGCACTGTTGTCTCAGCCCTGGCTGGCCGCAGCGTTCGCGTTGATCTCATTGAGGCGGATGAAGCGCGTTAATCGCGCTCAATCGAGTTGTTACTCGTTGTAGGTCGAATTGGTCGCGCACATGGAGTGCGCGGCGAAGCAACGATTGAAATACGAACCGATAATCCTGATTCACGTTTTGCAATTGGCAATACTTTGCAGACTGATCCATCCGACAAAGGACCTCTGACCATCCGTGATGCTCGGTTTCATAGCGGAACTTTGTTGTTGTCTTTCAATGGCGTAGATGACCGAAATGGGGTCGAAGCGTTGCGCAATGTCTTTCTTATGGCTGATGTGAATCCTGAAGAAGCAAATCTCAGTAACGATGATTTCCACATCTCTCAAATTGTTGGGTGTCAAGTCCTAGATTCGTCAGCGAAAGATTGGGGAGTGGTGACAGATGTTCTGCATCTTCCCGCTCAAGACACGTTGGTAATTAACTATGAAGGCCGAGAGATTCTGGTGCCATTTGTGAAAGCTTTTGTGCCTACGATTGATGTGGAGAAGAAAGTAATCATCGTCAATGAGATTGAAGGTTTGCTATGAAGTTGACCGCGATCTCTATCTTTCCCGAATACTTTGCCCCTCTTGAACTATCGCTGATTGGCAAAGCTCGAAGCCAAGGGCTAGTTAACTTCTCATCAATCAATCTACGCGACTTCACTTACGATAATCATCACACAGTGGATGACACTCCCTACGGTGGCGGTGCTGGCATGGTGATGAAACCAGAACCATGGGGAGAAGCAATTGACTCTCAGATTCAAGGGCAGAATGTGGTTGATCTCGTCATATTAACTCCGGCGGGTACGAAATTTAATCAACGCTTTGCGCAAACCTTCGCGACATCGGAACACATCATCTTTGCATGTGGTCGCTATGAGGGAATCGATGCACGGGTCGCTGAACATTATCGATCTATACCAAGCGTTCGCGTTCATGAGATTTCTATTGGTGATTTTGTTTTGAATGGCGGAGAAGTTGCCGCTCTAGTCATGATTGAAGCGATTGTTCGCCTGATTCCTGGAGTCATTGGAAATCCAGAATCACTCTTAGAGGAATCTCATAATGAGATGGGTGAAGTTGAATATCCAACCTTCACAAAGCCTGCTACCTGGCGCGGCCTTTCAGTTCCTGATGTCCTGCTTTCTGGTAATCATGGTGAAATTGCGCGATGGCGAAGTGAAGAAGCCCAACGTCGCTCTCAATCTCGCTAAACCTCACCAAAACTGTGGAGTAAGTCGCACTCCTCGGGAATATTCGCGACACGCCGACCGTTGGTCAGGACACTGCTCGCGGATTTAGGCATTATCCGCCCGTATCGACCTGGCTGCGACCGCAGAAGGTATTGGAAAAAAGATTGGTGGTGAGAGATCAATGGCAACCGACTATGACACGCCCCGAAAAACGGATGAAGAGTTACATGAAGAATCGTTAGAGGAGCTCAAAGCCCGGCGCGCGGAAGCGCAATCAGGACAAGTTGATCTCGATGAGGAAGAAGCCGAGAATGTCGAACTCCCGGGCGCTGATCTATCGGGCGAAGAACTTGCGGTGCGAGTTGTTCCTAAGCAAGAGAATGAATTCACTTGTTCTCGGTGCTTCTTGGTTCATCACATAACACAACTGGCTCGCGGTGAGGGCGCTAAAGCGGTCTGTAAAGACTGCGCCTAGTTCTTTAGAAGCGCTTCAATCTCCGTGGCGCGTTTGCTGCTAACGATCCAAAACGGCGTTGGATCTCGCGAATCATCAATCGAGATTTTAACTCCTGTCTTCACCCAGAATCGAATCGCATAAAAAGCGCTTGGGTTGAAACCTATGCGCATGTAATGCTGCATCTTTGAGCGGTCGAGAATCTCTTTTTCGCCAAGATATTTCTTTTCAATCACCGCTCCACCAACGCGGAGGACATCTCCTTCGATTTCTATCGTAAGAGAAGTGAAGCGGTAGAAGATAAAACTGAGTACAAGTATAGAAATCGCACCGGCAAGAGCAGCGTTATTTCCGAGTCCAGCCCAGAGCGCAATGACGATTGATAGATCGAGGCCCAGTACCAAGAGAGTGAACCACCATGGCCATCGCAATACTTCGCGCATGCGACGAGAGTACAAGGTTTATTCATCGTTGATCGCAGGGTAATCTTCCTCCATGTCACGCGGTCTCAACATCGTTCCTCCCGCATCTGCAGTCATTCCTGATCGTCATCCCCAAGCGCCAGTTCCGGGAACGCTCCTTGGTTCTCACAATCCAGATTGTTATGGCTGTGGCGCCTCACACCCGGCTGGACTTCATCTGGTCGCATACTCAGGTGAAGGAATGACGATTAATGCAAAATTCACGGTAACTGAGATGCATCAAGGAGCGCCGGGGTTGGCACATGGTGGATTGCTTTCTTGTGCATTTGATGAAGCGCTCGGCAAGTTGATGTGGTTGGTTCGTCAACCCGCTGTAACTGGAAAACTTGAAACTCTTTTTGTGGCGCCGGTTCCAGTTGGAACCACGCTACATATTCAAGCCGAGATTGTTGGACAAGAAGGTCGGAAAATTTACTGCAAGGCAGAAGGAAGATTGGGCACTCATGAAGGCGAGATTGCCGTTGAAGCCGCTGCAATTTTCATCATCGTTCCTATGGAACATTTCATCAACAATGCCCCTGAAGGTTTCCGCGATGTCCTTGTTGGACGCACCGATCTTTCTATTGATACTGAGTTCGAGATCAATCCATGAAGGTATTGATCACTCGCCTCGACGACGATCTTCCGCTTCCCACCTACGCCAAATCTGGAGATGCAGGCGCTGATGTGCATTCCCGTATTGATCTCACGATCGAACCAGGGGAGCGAGCACTTGTCCCGACAGGCATTTCAATCGCTATTCCCGATGGGTACGCAGCATTCGCGCATCCGCGTTCAGGGCTCGCGATTAAGCATGGCGTAAGTATGGTGAATGCGCCGGGGACGATAGATGCGGGTTATAGAGGAGAGTTACAAATTATCTTGATTAACCACGATCTCAAAGAGCGATTCATTATCAAGCGAGGCGACCGTATTGCCCAATTAGTCTTTCAAAAAGTAGAGCGAGCTGAATTTATCGAAGTTGAAGAGTTGCCAGGTTCAGGTCGTGGCACCGGAGGATTTGGTTCGACAGGGAGAACATGAGTAGCGAAGAAGATAAAGCCAGAATCCTTAACGCGATGGGTGGCAAGAAAGGGCTCCTCGATTCGGGATTGCCAGCTCTGATTTTCCTTGTGATATTCAATGTCACAAAAGATGTTCAGCAAGCAGCTTATGGCGCGCTCGCGCTTTCACTCATTCTTACCATTGTGCGGTTAGCACGACGCGAGACGATTCAACATGCGATATCTGGAGTTATAGGTGTAGCCATCTGTGCATGGCTTTCTAATCGCACAGGTAAAGCAGAGGACTTTTACTTGCCTGGACTATGGACTAACGCGATATATAGCGTTGTGTATCTCGTGTCAATCATTGTTCGTTGGCCAATAATTGGCGTGATCATCGGGCCATTGCTGGAAGAGAATCTACGTTGGCGGAAAGATCCGATACGTACGAAGGTGTATGTCAAAGCAACCTGGCTCTGGGTGGGTATGTTTGCTGTGAGACTCCTCGTTCAATACCCGCTCTATGTTTCCGGAAATGTGAATGTCCTCGGAACTGCTCGCTTGGTAATGGGGTATCCACTCTTCATTGCAACTGCGTGGGCTACCTGGATTGTGATTAAGAATGGTCCAAAACTGCGAGAGGATCTTCGAACCGTAAATTAGTTTGTTACAAAGCAGCTTTTGAGTAACTCTTCCGCTTTCGCTGACGCGACAAAAATCAACTCGTCACCGGCTGAAAAGACATCATGAGCAGCTGGAGTAATCACATGTCCGTCGCGGATAATTGCTGCGAGCGATGCATCTTCTGGCAACTCGATTTCTGAGACGGTCTTCCCATTACAGGTGGAGTTATCGGGAAGGGTGAGTTCCACCAGGTTTGCTTCACCTGCTTTGAGCGAGAAGAGTCGAACGACATCGCCAACAGAGACTGCTTCTTCAACCAAGGCTGCGATGATGCGCGGGGTCGAAACGGCAACATCAACTCCCCATGAGGAATCGAAAAGCCACTCATTCTTTGGATGATTTACCCGCGCCACAACTCGAGGAACTCCATACTCAGTTTTCGCAAGGAGAGATGCAACGAGATTTACTTTGTCGTCACCGGTAGCGGCGACCATGACTTGGCAGACATCCAATTTGGCTTTATCGAGTGAACTAATTTCGCATGCATCAGCAAGGAGCCACTCGGCAGAAGGAACACTCTCCATTTTGAGAGCTTTTGGATTCTTATCAATTAAAAGAACTTGATGGCCATTTGCAATAAGTTCACGGGCTATGGCGCGACCTGCGTTACCGGCGCCTGCGATTGCGATTCTCATTATTCGCCTCCCGGCGGCAAAGCGAGTGAAGATTCTGTGGCCGAAAGGTTCTTATCTTCGACCATCACATGAACGACATCGCCTTCTTGAAGAACTGTATGCTCATTGGGAATTAGTCCTTCACCCAATCGAGTGATGAATGCGACTCGAGCGCTCGTATGCTGTTCAATCAATGAAACAGGTTTGCCGAACCAATCTCTATGCAATGGAACTTCAGCAAGTTGTACTTTTCCAGAAGCGTCTTGCCATTCCGAACGAGATCCTTGTGGCAATAGGCGACGCATAATTTGGTCTGTAGTCCAGAGAACTGTTGCAACCGTGGGAATTCCTAGACGTTGATAAATTTCAGCGCGAGCGGGATCATAAATTCGGGCAACAACACTTGCGACGCCATATGTCTCACGTGCCACACGGGCCGCCAAGATATTTGAATTATCACCATTGGAGACTGCAGCGAAAGCATCGGCTCGTTCGATACCTGCTTCGAGGAGAGTGTCGCGATCAAAACCAACTCCGGCAATCGTCAGGCCATTGAAGTCTGCTCCGAGGCGTCGGAAAGCTTCGCGATCTTGGTCGATAACTGCGACTGAATGTCCAAGGGCTTGAAAATCTTTTGCCAGAGTTGAGCCGACTCGGCCACAACCCATGATCACGATATGCACGGAAGGAGAATTTACACCTCTAGGCTAGAGAACCTGTAATCCACGCGAGAGATAGACCATCTTTCGCAAAAAAGCGAATGAATTCTAGAGCTGGAGCAATAATGCAGATTGGTGATCGTTATGACGTTGATGTCACGGCTATCGCTCATGGCGGACATTGCATTGCACGTCACGAAGGACAAGTTATCTTTGTCAGACACGCAATCCCTGGTGAACGAGTCACTGTTGAGATCACCGACATAACCCGCAGTTTTGCGCGAGGCAATAGTGTTGCTGTTATTGATGCATCACCGCATAGAGTGAAAGCTCCTTGTAAGTTTGCAACGCCTCAAGGCTGTGGTGGTTGCGATTTCCAACATATGGAACTTTCCCATCAACGTAGCCTAAAATCTCAGATCATCTCGGAACAGTTTCGGCGCCTTGCCAAAATGGAGATTAGCGTTGAGGTAGAAGAAGTTCTTCCTACCCTTCATTGGCGTAATCGCATGGAGTTCACTGTCTCCGATAACTCCAGACTCGGTCTTTTCGCTGCTCGAAGCGCTCAGATTGTTGAGATTGATGAATGCATGATTGCGAGCAAAGAGATTGATATCCAACTCATCAATCAACGGCGATTACCAAAAGGTAAGCGAGTCGATATCGCAATCACCAGCTCCGGTTCACAAGAGATTTCTATTGAAGGCAGAGAGAACTTTGCGCTCATCAGCGAGAAAGTTGGCGAAGTCGAATTCTCGCTCAATCCACTCTCTTTCTGGCAAAGTCATACAGCAGCTCCCGAACTCTTGTCGCGCGTGGTCCGAGAACTTTCGACGGCACAGGCAGGCGATCACGTTTTTGATTTGTATGGGGGAGTAGGACTCTTTGCCGCTGCCTTACTACCTGAGATTGGAGCTGGTGGGCGCATTACTATCATCGAGTCCGATGACAACGCGATCACCGATGCAAAACGGAATTTCGCTAGCGAAGAACGAGTTGAAGTCGTTCATGGGCGAGTGGAGAAAGCGCTTAAAAAATATGTCGCAGCGAATCTTGTGGTTCTTGATCCGCCACGGTCAGGAGCAGGAGCTTCTGTCATCGAAGCGGTTGTGTCTCTAAAACCGCGAGCGATCGTGTATGTAGCCTGCGATCCTGCTTCATTGGCTCGCGATACTGCGTATTTGAAGGAGAGAGGATTTGCTCTTGAGAGTATTCGAGCTTTTGACCTCTTCCCAATGACGGCCCATATGGAGTGTGTGGCGCGTTTCATTCCAGAATAGCCTGCCGTATTGAGGCGCCCCAAGGTTCTAGAAAACTTCGCAAGTTAGGATTCGCCCCATGAGTAAGAATTCCTTTGGCGCTCGAACATCCCTCGAAGTAGCAGGCAAGACATATGAGATCTTCGACATCACCAAGCTGCCAGCGGCGGCTGATCTTCCTTATTCTTTGAAGATCTTGCTGGAGAATTTGTTGCGTACCGAAGATGGTGCAAATATCACGGCATCTCAGATTGACGCACTTGCATCATGGAATCCTAACTCCCAGCCAGATACTGAAATTCAATTCACTCCTGCTCGCGTCATCATGCAAGATTTCACAGGCGTACCTTGTGTTGTGGATCTGGCAACAATGCGTGAAGCAATTGCCGAACTTGGAGGAAATCCAAGCCGCGTTAATCCGCTGGCACCTGCCGAACTTGTCATCGATCACTCCGTCATTGCCGATACATATGGAACTCCCGATGCTTTCAAGCAAAATGTCGATATTGAATACGAAAGAAACCAAGAGCGTTATCGATTCCTACGCTGGGGGCAGAGCGCATTCGATGAATTCAAAGTGGTGCCACCAGGAACTGGAATCGTCCATCAAGTAAATATTGAATATTTGGCCCGAGTTGTCATGGTTCGTGACGTCAATGGAGTTGAACGCGCCTATCCCGATACGGTTGTCGGAACAGATTCTCATACGACGATGGTCAACGGACTTGGCGTCCTAGGTTGGGGCGTTGGCGGAATCGAAGCCGAAGCAGCTCTGCTCGGACAACCAGTATCGATGTTGATCCCTCGGGTTGTTGGTTTTAAATTGAGTGGCTCGCTTCCTACCGGCACAACTGCGACCGACTTGGTCTTGATGATCACTGAAATGCTTCGCAAACATGGAGTCGTTGGAAAGTTTGTGGAGTTCTATGGACCGGGCGTAAGTGCGCTACCTATGGCAAATCGCGCAACGATTGGAAACATGTCGCCGGAATACGGCTCGACTATTGCGATCTTCCCGATTGATGAAGAGACCTTGAAATACCTAGAACTCACTGGTCGCTCGCAAGAACAACGCGCTCTTGTCGAAAGTTATGCAAAGCGTCAAGGAATCTGGCATGACCCATCAGCAACGCCTCGTTATTCTGAACATCTGGAACTCGATCTTGCTTCGGTAGTTCCTTCTATTGCTGGCCCTAAGCGTCCGCAGGATCGCGTTTCTTTGAGCGATGCGAAGTCAGCATTCGCAAAGAGCGTCCCAACTTATTTATCGGAAAAGAGCGCTCAGTCGCCCGTCCCAGTCACAATCAATGCACGACCAGGCGCAGTCACAAATGGATCAGTTGTCATCGCATCTATTACATCATGCACCAACACCTCAAATCCAAGCGTGATGATTGGTGCTGGTTTGCTGGCGAAGAAAGCAGTCGAAAAAGGGCTGCAGAGCAAGCCATGGGTCAAGACAACTCTTGCACCGGGATCAAAAGTTGTGACGAACTATTATGAAAAGGCTGGACTTACTCCTTTCCTTGAGAAACTCGGATTCAATCTCGTTGGCTATGGTTGCGTGACGTGTATCGGCAACTCAGGACCGCTTCCCGTCGAAGTCAGCAAGGCAGTCAATGAGAATGATCTTGCAGTAGCCGCTGTGCTCTCTGGAAATCGCAATTTTGAAGGTCGCATTAGCCCGGATGTAAAGATGAATTATTTGGCTTCACCTCCTCTCGTTGTTGCGTATTCCATCGCTGGAACTATGGATCACGATTTCGAAAAGGATCCGCTGGGTAAAGATTCCAACGGCAACGATGTTTTCTTAAAAGATATCTGGCCTTCTCCTTCAGAAATCCAGGCGGTCATTGACGGCGTCGTTTCTTCCGAGATGTTCAAGAAAGATTACTCGAGCGTCTTTGCTGGCGATCATCGTTGGACTTCACTTGCGACTCCGACCGGAAAAGTCTTCGAATGGGATGCTCAATCAACCTATGTTCGCAAGCCACCATATTTTGAAGGCATGCCTCGCAATCCAGTTCCGGTCACCGATATTCATGGTGCACGAGTTCTGGCGAAGCTTGGCGATTCTGTAACGACGGATCACATCTCACCTGCAGGCTCCATCAAGGCAGATTCTCCAGCTGGCAAATACTTAGCTGAGAATGGAGTGGCTCGCGCTGATTTCAATTCGTATGGTTCGCGACGTGGAAATCATGAAGTCATGATCCGTGGAACTTTTGCAAATATACGTTTGAAGAATTTGCTTTTGAATGGAGTCGAAGGTGGGTTTACTCGAAACTTTCTAAGCAACGGCGACCAAACAACAATCTATGAAGCGTCAATGGCTTATCAAGCCGCAAAAGTTCCACTCGTTATTTTGGCAGGCAAAGAGTACGGATCAGGTTCGTCGCGAGATTGGGCAGCAAAAGGAACCGCTCTTCTCGGCGTAAAAGCTGTGATTGCCGAATCTTTCGAAAGAATTCATCGCTCGAACTTGATTGGCATGGGTGTGTTGCCACTTCAATTCAATGAAGGCGAGAGCTCTGAATCCTTGGGTCTCACTGGCGAAGAGGTTTTCTCTATCGAAGGAGTGACCGAACTCAATGCGGGAGGAATTCCTTCCACGGTAAAGGTGACCGCTGGCGGCAAGAGCTTTACTGCGAAAGTCCGCATCGATACCCCAGGTGAGGCGGATTACTACCGTCACGGTGGGATCATGCAGTACGTACTTCGTTCATTACTTCACTAGTACTTGAACTTCGGTTCGCCGATACCATTACGACATGAAGTTCCTGCCTCGTATCAAGTCGCCGAGTGATCTTGCGCGACTGAGCATTGACGAGCTGGATGATCTATCAAGCGAAATCAGAACTTTCCTTATCGAGAAAGTCTCCAAAACAGGTGGACATCTTGGACCAAATCTAGGCATCGTTGAACTTACGATTGCCATACATCGCGTCTTTGAATCGCCGCGCGATGTAGTTGTTTTCGATACTGGTCATCAAAGTTATGTTCATAAGATTCTTACTGGACGCGCACTTGGTTTCGATAAACTGCGTCAGAGAGGTGGAATTGCTGGATATCCAAATCGTGGCGAAAGCGAACATGATGTCATCGAAAACTCTCATGCTTCCACTGCTCTTTCCTGGGCTGATGGAATCGCTCGCGGATTTATGGTCCAAGGAGAGAACGAGAGAACAGTTGTTGCAGTAGTTGGTGATGGTGCGCTGACTGGCGGTATGGCTTGGGAAGCGCTCAACAACATTGCGGCTGCCGAGAATCTCCGTCTGGTTATTGTTGTTAACGATAATGAACGCTCCTATTCACCGACTATTGGCGGCGTTGCTACTTATCTTTCTACCTTGCGAGCGACTAAGGGTTACGAGAAATTCTTGGATTGGGGTAAGGGAGTTCTAGAGCGGACGCCAGTTGTGGGACAACCCATTTATGAAACCCTGCACGGAATGAAAAAAGGCATTAAAGACATCGTTGCACCGCAGGGAATGTTTGAAGATCTTGGCTTGAAGTATCTCGGTCCCGTGGATGGTCACGACATCACCGCTCTTGAGAGGGCATTAACTCAGGCGAAGAAGTTTGAAGGCCCAGTTCTGGTGCATGCGATCACCGAAAAAGGTCGAGGTCATGCTCCTGCGATCCAAGATGAAGCAGAAAAATTCCATGCGGTCGGCGTTGTTGACCCTGAGACCGGAGAGCCATTGAGCAAGAGCGGACCTTCGTGGACCAGTGTTTTCTCTGATGCGCTCGTTGAGATTGGTCGCGAACGTAAAGATGTTGTTGCACTCACTGCAGCAATGTTGGGTCCAACCGGTCTTGATAAGTTCCAAGCAGAATTCCCCGACCGTACTTTTGATGTTGGAATTGCCGAACAACATGCCACTACATCGGCAGCAGGAATGGCTTTCACCGGCCTACATCCTGTTGTTGCTGTGTATTCCACTTTCCTGAATCGAGCTTTCGATCAGTTGCTCTTGGATGTTGCGCTTCATAAAGCTGGAGTTACATTCGTACTTGATCGAGCGGGAATCACCGGAGATGACGGACCTTCACACCATGGAATCTGGGATCTTGCTATCACCGGAATTGTCCCTACTGCGCACGTTGCAGCACCGCGCGATGGTGTTCGACTGCGAGAACTTCTCCGCGAGTGTATGTCCATTACAGACGCTCCATCCATCATGAGATTTCCCAAGGGTGCAGTAGCGGCTGAATTACCGGCATTTGAACGTCGTGATGGAATTGACATCCTTTATCGTGGCGAGAGCGCCGACATTTTGTTGGTGAGCGTTGGTGCGATGGCGCCAATTGCTGTCGAAGCTGCGGCACAGGCATATCGTGAAGGCGTCGGCGTTACTGTCGTTGATCCTCGCTGGATCAAACCACTTCCTGCAGCTGCTTTGCTCACGATGGCGCATCGGTATTCACATGTTGTAGTTTTAGAAGATGGAATTAAGCATGCAGGTGTTGCAAGTTCAATCTCCGAACTCTTGCGAGAAAATAACGTCAACATGCCGCTTCATTCCATTGGAGTTCCGCTGGAATTCATCGAACATTCCAAGCGCTCCGAGATCTTGGAAGATCTCGGGATTACCGTTCAAAATGTTACGCGCCAACTCGTGGGTTGGGCATCAGATGGAATTAAGCAGGAAGCGATGCGACTCCATGTGGATGAAAACGCTGACCGCAAACCACTTCACTAATTCCCTCACGATCTAAGTACGGCAAGATTCCGCCAAGATGCATTGGCCAACCTGCGCCCATCAGCATACATAGATCAATCTCTGCAGCAGTTGCAACAACACCTTCATCGAGCATCATGCGCGCTTCTTCAGCCAGCGCTTTGAGTGCACGCAACTTCACTCCTTCGCCAGTAGAGGCTTTGGTGCCTTTTTCAACGAGTGCAAGTGCTTCAGGATTGGGAATGAGTTTTCCGCTCTCATCCTTGGTGTAGAAGGTCTTGACGCCTTTATCGACCAGACGTTGGACTGTTGGCGAGACGCGATAACGCGGGCCGAGATTTGCATTCAACGTCTTGGAAACATGCAGTGCAACTCCTGGACCGACCAGGCCAAAGAGTTCGAATGGCGACATCGGGAAGCCGAGCGGACGCAGCGCATTATCGGCGACATCAGCAGGTGTTCCTTCATCCATCGCATCAGTAACTTCACCCATAAATCGAGTTAAGAGACGATTGACTACAAAGCCCGGCGCATCTTTACAAATAATCATGGTCTTCTTTAATTCTTTCCCGACATTAATAGCAGTAGCAGTGGTTGCATCATCGGTTTTCGATGTGCGAGCAACTTCGAGAAGTGGCATCACCGCAACTGGATTAAAGAAGTGGAATCCAACAACGCGCTCCGGGTGTTGAAGTCCTTCGCCCATTTTCTCAACCGAGAGCGATGAAGTATTCGTGGCAAGAACGCATTCGGGGGCGATGATCGCCTCAAGATCTTTGAAGAGTTTCTGCTTGATGGAAAGTTCCTCGAAGACTGCTTCGATAATGAAGTCTGCGCCGGCAAAGACTGATTGGTCGACCGAACCTGTGACAAGAAGCGAGAGTCGTCGACCTGCTTCTTCATTCAATCGCTTCTTCTCTACCAACTTAGCGATCTCGGCATGAACCCAGGCCACACCTTTATCTACGCGCGCCTGATCCAAATCCGTCATGACGACTGGAACTTTGAGATTGCGTACTATGAGAAGAGCGAGTTGAGATGCCATCAAGCCTGCCCCAACGACGCCAACTTTGGTGACTTTACGGGCGAGTGCTGGCTTTGGTGCGCCTTCTACTTTCTTACGTTTCTTCTGGATGAGATTGAATGCGTAGAGCGAGGAGCGAAGAGGATTGCCCATGACTAGGTTTGCGAGAATCTCATCTTCAGCATCGAAGCCCTGGTCAAGAGTGTTAGTGCGGGCTGCGTAGATCAATTCAAGAGCGCGACGAGGGGCTTCAATATCTGCGCCGCCATACTTCTTGGCGATGGCAGCTTTTCCTGTGGCGATTGCTTTATCCCAAGCCGCGACATCGGCAGTGTAATCCTGGCGATCAATCTGCTCTTTGCCGGAGATTATGCGCGCGGCAAATGCAACGGAACGCTCTAGAAAGTCAGCTGGTTCGTAGACAGCATCGACAACGCCTAGTCCTTGTGCTTCTTTCGCTTTCATCATCGTGTTGTTGTTGAGTGCGTTAAGGATGATGACTTGGACTGCGCGTTCTGGTCCAATCAACTTTGGAAGGATTGTGGCGCCGCCCCAACCAGGAACTATTCCAAGGAAACATTCGGGAAGCGCGGTAAGTGCTGTAGATGCCATCGTGCGATAGTTGCAATGCAATCCAACTTCGAGTCCGCCGCCAAGTGCGAGTCCATTGATGAATGCGAAAGTTGCCTTCTTACTCCGTCCAAGTCGCTTGAAGACATCATGTCCAAATTTTCCGATTGCAAGTGATTGCGATTTTTCCGTGACGAATGGCAAGCCAGAAAGATCGGCGCCAGCAGCGAAGATAAAAGGTTTACCAGTGATTGCAATTGCAACCGCGGAAGAGTTTTCTGCTGCGGTAATTGCGTTATCGAGTTCTTGAAGAGACTTTGGCCCAAGAGTATTGGGACGAGTGTGATCAAGACCGTTATCAATCGTGATGAGAGCAAGCGTTCCCTGAGCGCCAAAAGCGGCAAGATCTATTTCCCGGACGAGCGCCTTTGTTACAACTTCTTCGGGCGCGCCTACAGGAGTAGTGATGTCAGCCATGAGTTATGCCGCCTTACCGTTGTAGTGAGGGTTTTCCCAGATCACAGTTCCGCCCATCCCAAGACCGATACACATAGTTGTGATGCCATAGCGAACATCGGGACGTTCTTTAAAACCTTCCGCCAAATTAAGCATTAATCGTATTCCTGATGAAGCGAGTGGATGTCCCACTGCAATTGCTCCGCCATAAATATTCACGCGAGGATCATCGTCGGCAATACCGAAGTAATCGAGGAATGAAAGTACTTGGATTGCAAATGCTTCATTAACTTCAAAAAGTCCTATATCGCTAATGGAAAGACCCGCTTTTTCTAAAGCTTTTAACGTGGAAGGAACAGGTCCATAACCCATAATTTCTGGCTCAACGCCAGCGAAGGCGAATGTAACCATTTTTGCTTTTGGAGAGAGTCCGAGCTCTTTTGCTTTCTTCTCACTCACAAGTAGCGCAGCAGTTGCGCCATCATTGAGTCCGGCAGCATTACCTGCAGTTACTCGACCGGCAGGGCGGAATGGTGTCTTGAGTGCGGCGAGCGCTTCCAAGGTTGTTCCAGGACGTGGCGGTTCATCTACAGTGGCAACGCCCCAACCTTGTTCAGCGCTTCGTACCGCAACTGGAATCAAATTAGGTTGGATCTTTCCGGCAGCATAAGCAGCTGCGGTTTTTTGTTGAGAGGCGAGCGCATATTTATCTGCGCGCTCCTTAGTTAAGTGTGGCAACTTGTCATGTAAACGTTCTGCGGTATTTCCCATTGATAGCGCGTCTGTATCAACAAGTTTCTCTGCAAGATAACGAGGATTGGGATCCATGCCTTCGCCCATAGGGTGATTACCCATATGTTCTACTCCACCAGCAATTGCGACGTCATACGCGCCCATGTTGATAGATCCCGCCAACGTGGTTACCGACGTCATCGCACCTGCGCACCAACGATCAATCGAGTATCCAGGAACAGTATTGGGTAATCCTGCAAGCAGCGTCGCGCTACGACCGATATTCATACCTTGATCACCGAATTGAGTTGCTGCAGCAATTGCTACATCGTCGACGTCGCTAGGTTTTACTTGCGGATTTCGCTCAAGCAATCCTCGGATGCATCGAACGATGATGTCATCAGCTCTTGTGCCGGCGTACAAGCTGCCCGCTTTTCCGAAAGGAGAGCGAACAGCGTCAACAAGGAGAACATTGGTGGAGGTAGAGGCAGTATTCATGCCGCTAGGTTACTCATCAGTAACCTAAAGCCCAATTGGACGAGGGCGGGAGTAGAGGCCGTTACTTGGATACGAGAACGGGCGCGGTGGTCTTGGCCGGCTTGAGATAGAGCGCCAAGGTGCCAACGACAAATGCGCCCCATACGACGAGCTGGAGCCATGACATGGTGGTGTCGAAGCCGATCGTTCCAGCGAGAACCGAGGCAAGGATTGAATCTGGCGCTAACCACGAAGTGACATCCCACGCGTAAGCGCTTTCACCTGGTAGCCAGCCGAGTTCTTGGTACTCATGAATCCCATATGAGAGAACACCTGCTGCAACGATGATGAGCGCAGCGCCAGTGATTGTGAAGAACTTCGAAAGATTGATTTTGATTGCCCGGCGATAAAGGGCGTAGCCAAGAAGTACGGAAAGAGCCAAACCTGAGATCAAGCCAATTGTTGCTGGGACCTTTGAGCCTACGGTCTGGAAATTTGTGTAAACAAAGAGCGCTGTTTCGAGCCCCTCGCGAGCAACGGCGAAGAATGCTGCAGACGCCAACGTTAAAGGACCGACCATTGCCGCAGTATCGACTTTCTCATGAAGTTCATCGCGAAGTGAGCGAGCCGTTCGCTTCATCCAGAAGACCATCCAGGTCACGAGTCCAACTGCAACAAAGGAGGTAGTGCCGGCGAAGAATTCCTCGCCGCGGGCTGATAGCTCGGCGGAGGTGAATCCGAGGAAGCCACCAAGAGCGACGCTGAGGGCAAGGGCGAGTGATACGCCAGCCCAGATAGGGGTCAGAAGAAAACGCCGGTTAGTTTTAACGACGTAAGCCACGAGGATTCCGACGATAAGAGCGGCCTCAAGGCCTTCACGGAGCGCGATCAGGAAACTACTGAGCATGTGGCCAGCCTAAACCCGCAGCACTTATTTTCGCAACTCCAATGTTGCGTAATTCGGGTCACTCCGATGGTGGGTTTTCTCCGTTTTCAGGCTCTTCGGCAGGTTCAGGCGCCGGGGGAGCCTCAGTCTCACAGAGTGATTGAGCCAGAGCATATGCAGTTTTCTCGATCTGCCATTCGCGCGCTCCATTAAGACGCAATTGAGTCTCGACTTTTGTAATAAGAGATTGCGAAAATTCATAACTCTTTTCGGCTCCGTTATCGAAAGTGATCTTGCGAGCAATTTCTGGCGTCAGGAGATTCTCTAATGGAATCGAGTGGGTTGTGGCAATCTCATACAAGCGAATTCTTGCGTGCATGATTCGCGCATAGGCCAACGGATATTTCGCTCGCCAGATTTTTACTGGCGGTAAAGAGTCAGATTTACTCCGTAGTTGGGGCCATTCACTTTCTGGCAGAGCCGAAGCGCGTAGATACACATCGAACCAGAGATCTATATGGTTCTTTTGAACTTCATTACGTATTCGAGCTTTCGCTTCTGGCATTTTCATCAATTCAGCAACGCTTTTCAAGCGCGATTGCGCCATCGCAGAGATAACCGAGTCAGAAAGCAAACGGCCCGGAGCAAGATCAATCTGCGCAGCGACTCGATCACGTTCAAGCCAAAGTTCGCGAACTATCGCCATTTGATATCTCGACTTTATCTGATGCATACCTGAAGTGCGACGCCAAGGTTCTTTCCGAGGTGGACTTGGTGGCGATTTTAGAATTGACGCAAAATCTTGGAGCGCCCAAGTCAATTTGCCTTGGGCTTCAAGCAGCTCGGCAACTTTATCTCGAAGATCAATCAAGACAGCAACATCAAGCGCGGCATAGTCCAACCATTCTTGTTGCAGGGGGCGTATTGACCAATCAACAGCAGAATGTTCTTTGGCAAGTGCAATTTCCAAGAGACTTTCACAGAGCGAACCAAGACCAACTCGTGCACAACCGGCAATTCGTGCGCCTAATTCCGTGTCAAAAAGGCGTTGGGGATCGATGCCAAATTCCCGTAAACAAGGCAGATCTTGGGTGCTGGCATGAATGATGACCTCTTCATCTTCCATGCATTTATTTAGAGCTGCGATTACTAAGGACGCGCCGTCTAGCGAGTTGATGGCAATCGGATCAATGAGATGAATTCCGCTGCCCCGGCGAAAAATCTGTATTAAATAAGCTCGAGCGCTATATCTGAAACCTGATGCACGTTCCGCATCGATAGCGATAGGACCTGATCCTTTTTGCAAGTCAGCAATGCACGAATGAAGCGATTCCAAATCCTCGATGACCGGGGGAGTTCCCTGATCTGGGACATGAAGTGCTCGCATGAAAAGTAATCGTTCGTGTGCAGCTTTTAGCGCCGACGTGGAAGCGAACTAACTCCTTCAGGAACCGGAGCAAGTCCAGCTGCGCTCGCCATCAAATCCAGCCATACGCCAACATGCTTCAATAAATCGTGAGCATTTGCAGGAGTCCATGATGCACGAATCTCAATCTCGGATGTCTCATCACTAGTGGAAAGTTGTCCGTAAGAAGCGCTCATTACTCGAGTGACAGTTCCGCTAGGTGCGACAAATGGGGCGCCTGAATTGCGCAAAGCATCCATAAACCAAGACCAACCGACATCAGGAAGTAATGGGTCAGATTCCATCTCTGTCTCAAGTGCGGAGCGCACAAAGGTCACACACCGAAAGGTCCCTTCCCAGGTTTCTTGTCCTTCTGGATCATGGAGCAGGACAAAACGTCCGGTCGCAATATCTTCTAATTCACCATCGCTATCGACGAGACGAGGGTCAGTGAGATCTGCAGAAACTGCATAAGCAAATGGAGCTAAACGTTGGGGCGCAGGTATCTCTTCGAGAACAATTTCAGAACGTGGCAAAAAATCCTTCATGCCATTTACAAAAGAATGAAAAAGATCAGTTTGATTTGCCACTATCTAAGGGTAGGAGAGTAGTTATTGAAGTCATGGGAGCCACGAGGAGAGTGTGACGCTAGGCTTTCGACATGGGCTCATTCCTCGCGTTGTTTTCCAGCATTCTCTGGGGAACTGCTGATTACCTTGCAGGAAACCTCGCTAAACGTTTCAAAGCGCTAGCAGTCACAGGCGTCTCGCAAACATTTGGATTGCTCTTTGGATTGTCAGTCATAGCGCTGACTGGCTCTTTCATCGCTCCCACGCTCTCTTTCGATGGCTATTTCATACCTGGGGTGATTGCAGGAATCGCAGGCTTCATCGGCCTCACCGCTTTTTACACTGGGCTCGCGACTGGACGCATGGGAGTCGTTTCACCAATTAGCTCGTTATCAGTCGTCATTCCACTCATTTATGCGTTGATTCAAGGTGAACGTCCGTCAACAGCTCAGACATTGGGAATCGTGATCGCTGTCGCTGGGGCATTTATGGCCAGCGGCCCAGAAGTAAGGAATGGATTGCCTATCAAGCCGTTGGTCTATGCCGTTGTTGCCGCGCTTGGCTTTGGAACTGCGTTGACCTTTATCGCAATTGGTTCTGAGACAGACTCGCTTCATACTATGACTGCGATGAGATGTGCATCAGTATCTGTATGCATCGTTATTGCAATGAAGTATCGAACTCTCGGCGGTTTCTCTCGCTCTTATATTCCGCTCTTAATCTTTATTGGCGTTGCAGATTTTCTCGCTAACTTCTTACTCGGTGTTGCAACGACACAAGGGCTAGTTTCTATTGCAATGGTCTTTGGTTCGCTATTTCCTATCGTCACAATCTTGCTCGCATATAAATTCCTCCACGAGCGTTTGCATCGAATCCAATATGTTGGAATTGCTGCAGCATTGTTCGGCGTGATTTTGATTGCCGCGTTCTAAAGCACTTTTAGTTCCGGATGGGGACCCATTCCTCAAAAGTCACATCTTCAACCTGCTCACTTTTCTCCACTTGATAATGGCGCTCTAGTAATTCAAAGTCGAAGAAGTCACTATCGCCGGCAAGCGGGCTGCGGGTGAGAAAGAGTCGATCAATCATCTGTTCGGCCAGAAGTGGTTTGATAAAGCTGATGCCTCCTTCGACTAAGGCCACAGCACCTTTCCTTTCTAGCGCTTGATGAAGCACGACCTTTGGATTGGCGTTGATGAAGAAAGACTCTCCTTCAATTGCGGAATGTGGACTCGATAACAATTCTGGATTACGCGTTGCAACGAACACAGGCAATGGAGCTTTCGCATAGTGCTCGCACCGGTAGGTATTTCCTCCGACAACCAGAGAGGAAGCAAGCCCTCGTATCGCATGAAAACGCTCCCGATCAGCGGGCGGACTTAGCGGAGCAGAGTCCTGGTCGAGAGAGGTTGCGCCGTTCGAACCAATGACCATATTGGCGATAACTTTCTCGTGGTTGTGGGCGCGAACACTGGCCGTGGTCATAGTCGAAACGTTACCGCGTCTGACCCAGCGGGAATCAGAGCGATGTCAGTGGCCATCTATACCTTTTTCCTCATGATCATTGATTGCGAAAGTTGCGTAATGCGCGATATTGCCTGTCGCGATTGTGTTGTCTCTGTTCTCATCGAAGCTCCGCCGTCACGCATTGACCGCGGTTCAGAGATTGGACCAGAAGAATCGCGCGTTATCGACCTCTTGGCCTCCCGGGGAATGATTCCGCCGCTGCGTTACGCTCATAGTGAGAAATCCCAACCTGATTCTCAGCCTACGGAGGCGCTCTCAGGTTGAGGTTTTCGCGTCCTCGCAGTTAGCCTAAACCGATGACCAGGGCGCCGAACGCACTTTTCCGTCGAAGAGTCTTCTCGCAAACTGTGGTCTTTTTCCTTTCTCTCTGCCTAGCCATAACTTTGGCGCCAGTCGCATCCGCTGCGCCCAATGCAGATCTCAAATCAGTTCGTGCTCAGGTCGAGCAACTCCAAGAAGATGCCGCAGAAGCCGGCGAGAATGCCCAGGCTGCGAAAATCCAACTTTCTAAGTTGAAGAAACAACTGAGCGCGGTACAACAACAAGCAGATGCTCAGAAACAAACCGTAGATTCGATAAAGAAATCTCTCGCCGCCATCGCGGTTGCTCGATATAAATCAACCGGTTTAGGAGAGGGGCTCGAACTTCTATTCTCCTCTGATCCTTCTCTCTATTTATCTGCGGCAGGTTCACTTGAAAGCGTTACCCGGAAACAAGCGATTGAGCTTCGTAAATATGCCACTGCAAAACAGCGACTCGATGCGACATCACTGACCGTTGCGGACAAACTCAAACTTGTTCAAGCAGCCGAAGCTCGGTACCGAGCACAAGCGGCTCAAGTTGAGAAGAAATTAGCTCAAGCCGAGAAGATTTTGGCGAAATTGGAGAAGGAAGATCGCGAACGACTTCTCAAACTCCAAGCGATGGATGAGGAAGAACGTAAGAAGTATTCTCTTGAACAGGCAAAACTTGCCAATGCGGTCTCAGGTCGTGCCGGAACCGCTCTACGTTTTGCGGTTAAACAGATTGGCGACCGATATGTCTGGGGAGCGGCAGGCCCGATTCGGTGGGATTGCTCAGGTTTGACGATGCGCGCATATGAACAAGCTGGCGTACGACTGCCACACTCATCGCGCGCCCAATACTCATTTGGTCGTTCAATCGCCCGCGGAAACCTTCAGCCCGGCGATCTCGTATTTTTTGGCTCACCCATCTCTCACGTTGGAATTTATATTGGAAAGAACCAAATGGTTCACGCGCCGCGTCCGGGAGCAAGAGTCCAGATCGCCGAATTTGGAAGCGCTTTTGGCCGCAAGAAGTATGTCGGCGCACGACGTCTATAAATGCCTTCAATATTGCTGGTCACAAATGACTTTGGACCTCGGGCCGGTGGAATAGAAACTTTCGTTATCGGCCTACTCGAGCGAATCCCGCGTGGCGAAGTCATCGTCTACACCTCTTCGCAGGAAGGATCCGCGCCATTTGATCAACGTTGGAGCGATGAGTTTGGAGTCGAAGTAATCCGCGATCGATCGTCCATACTCCTGCCAACACCGCGAGTTGTTAGCAATCTTAAGAAGATTCTCAAGGAGAGAGGCATAACTAAAGTTTGGTTTGGTGCAGCGGCTCCTCTCGGTTTAACTTCTAGATGGTTACGGAAAGCTGGCGCAGACCATATTGTCGCCCTCACTCACGGACATGAAGTGTGGTGGTCTAAAGTCTGGCCATTTTCTTGGTTGATGAGTGAGATCGCTCGTTCGATAGATGTTGCAACGTATCTCGGAAATTTTACAAAGCAAGCAATCGCTCCACGATTTAAGAATCCAGAGAAATTAATCAAGATTGCTCCTGGAATTGATATCGAACACTTCAAGCCACTGGATTCATCATCGCTCAGAAGCGAACTCGAATTGAATGATCGCCCAACAATCATCAGTGTGGGCCGGCTAGTTCATCGAAAAGGACAAGATCGGTTGGTAGAAGCGATGCCACGTATCGTCGCAGAATTGCCAGATGCGATTCTTGTATTTATTGGCGAGGGACCGCACAGAAAAGAGCTGGATCGATTGGTTGCGAAACATAATCTGGATAAGAATGTTCGATTTATTGGGCGGATTCAATATTTTGATTTGCCAAGATACATCGCACTGGGAGATATCTTTGCAATGCCTTCGCGCTCCAGACTCTTTGGTCTAGAGGTAGAAGGATTGGGAATCGTCTATCTGGAAGCAAGCGCCTGTGGACTTCCTGTTGTGGGAGGTTCATCTGGCGGCGCGCCAGATGCAGT
>RFMK01000145.1 GCA_009927705.1 Actinomycetota bacterium
ATCTTGATCATTAGCTACAGTTTTAAAAGGGGAAACGATTATGGAGTTGGGATCACTAATAGAAATTCCAATTCTTCGATCGCCGTAATCAAGCCCCAAACGGCGACCATTTATCAACATACTTTTACGAGAGAGCGGCAGTAATGGCGCGGAACGCTTCAGATATCTTTGTTCTCTCAGTCCCTCCACCTTGGGCGAAATCATCTTTTCCGCCGCCGCCACCACCGAGAATAGAAGAACCGATCTTCACTAGCGCTCCAGCTTTCGCGCCGTAGTTCCGTGCACCTTCATCGGTGGCAACCACCAGGGTAATTTTTTCTTCACCTGCGCTAGCCAAAATGACAACCGAGTTTTTCAATTTGGAACGAAGGTCTAACGCGACCGCCCGTAAATCATCACCGGAGAAACCTGACCCAAGATCTTGAGCAATAACTGATATTTCACCGATCTTTGCGGCTTGAGATATCAGAGTGGTACTCGAATCAAGCGCTTGCTTGGTTCTAATCCCCGCGAGTTCCTTTTCTAACTCCTTCATGCGCGCAATCATCGCGGATATACGTTCTGGCAATTCTTCAGCCTTGCTACCTTTAATCAAATCAGTTAATGAGTTAAGTAAGATATGTTCGCGAACCAAGAACGAATAGGCATCTACACCCACAAGCGCTTCAACTCGCCGCACGCCAGCACCAATCGAAGATTCACCAAGAAGTTTGACGACACCAAGTTGACCCGAGCGCGCAACGTGAGTGCCACCGCACAATTCTCGAGCCCAATCTCCGACGCTTACAACACGGACTCGGTCTCCATATTTCTCACCAAAAAGCGCCATGGCGCCCATCGCTTTCGCTTCAGCTTGGGACATCTCGGCAGCAGTGACTTCTAAGTCTTCTAGAAGAAGTGCGTTCACTCGATTTTCGACATCCGATAACGCTGATTGAGGGACTGCACCAGCCGACGGGAAATCGAAACGGAAACGACCCGGCGCATTTTCGGAGCCGGCTTGGGTTGCTGTTTCGCCCAAGATTTCACGGAACGCTTTATGAACCATGTGCGTTGCGGTGTGTGCTCGCGAAATTCCGTGACGTCTTTCAATATCAATCTCTGCGTGAACAGTTGAACCGCTACGTAGTGAACCCTTTACTACTCGTCCGCGATGAACAATAACGCCCGGAATGGGTGATTGGACATCGTCAATTTCGATAACGCCACCATCAGAATTCCGAATGACACCGCCGTCAGAAAGCTGTCCGCCTCCTTCAGCGTAGAAAGGAGTGCGATCAAGAACTACTTCAATTTCATCGCCCGGATTTGCATCAGCAACAGATTTGCCATTGCGGAGCAATCCTAGGAGCGTGGATTCGCTCTCCACGTGACTGTAACCAATAAATTCCAACCTCTTGCCAATCTCCGCGATTTTCCGATACTCAGATACATCGGTATGACCGCTCTTCTTGGCTTTTGCATCAGCTTTAGCCCGATCACGCTGTTCCTTCATGAGGCGAGTGAAGCCTTCGGTATCGATGGCTAAACCTTGTTCGGTCGCCATCTCTAAGGTCAAGTCGAATGGGAAGCCATAAGTGTCATGCAATTTGAAGACATCGCTGCCAGAGAGTTCTTTGCCGCCATGTTTTTTGATATCAGAGCTTGCTTGATCGAAAATTAAAGTTCCGCTTTTGAGTGTTTGCAGGAATGCAGACTCTTCCGCTTCGGCAACTTTCGTAATGCGATCGCGATCAGCAACGAGCTCAGGGTATTGCGGCCCCATCGCTTCAATTGACGCATTGATCAGTTCGACCATGTTGTGATCCGGAGATCCCAGTAATCTCATATTGCGTGTAGTTCTACGCATCATGCGACGCAGAACATATCCGCGTCCTTCATTCCCTGGAGTCACTCCGTCGCCGATCAACATGGTGGCGGTACGGGCATGATCTGCGATCACACGCAGAGAAACATCACTCTTGCTTTCTTTCCCATATTTCACATCAGTGATCGTGCTTGCGCGATCAAGAATGTGCTTGGTGGTGTCAATTTCATAGATGTTTTCCACGCCCTGCAGAAGAGCTGCAGTTCGCTCCAGTCCTAATCCCGTATCAATATTTTTTGCCGGTAATTCTCCGACAATCGGATATCCCTCTTTACCTGGACCATCACCGCGGATATTTTGCATAAAAACTAGATTCCATATCTCTAAATATCTATCTTCATCAGCAATGGGTCCGCCTTCTCTTCCGTATTCTGGCCCGCGGTCAAAATAGATCTCCGAACATGGACCGCAAGGCCCTGGTACACCCATCGACCAAAAATTATCTGCCATGCCGCGACGTTGAATTCGATCCTTTGGTACGCCAACTTTGTGATGCCAAATATCGGCCGCTTCATCATCATCGTGATAAACCGTCACCCAGAGTCGATCCTCTGAAAATCCATACCCGCCTTCATGTGTGGCCTTGGTTAGCAATTCCCACGCCAGCGCTATCGCACCTTCTTTGAAGTAATCGCCAAAAGAGAAATTTCCGCACATCTGAAAGAACGAGGCATGGCGAGTTGTCTTGCCGACTTCGTCGATATCCAATGTTCGAACGCATTTCTGGACCGATGTAGCTCTTGAATATGGCGGAGTCATTTCGCCTAAGAAGAAAGGTTTGAAAGGAACCATACCGGCATTGACCAGGAGGAGATTGGGGTCATTCAAAATGAGAGACGCAGATGGAACTACTGTGTGTTTAAGTCCGAGGCTATTGTCAGATTCGAAAAATGAGAGCCAACGGGACCGAATCTCGGCGGAGTTCACGAGCTGCTAAAACTCCTCGTCATCAACATAACGAGAGTTTTTTCTTTTCTTAGCCGATTTTCCCTTTTTCTTCTTTCGCATCTGCGCGGCTGTCAGAACAGCTCCCGCTGCTTTCATCGCCATCTGGTTTTTATCCAAGAAGGAAGAAGTGTTAGAGGAAATCTTCGAACTCAGCTCTTCCATTGATTTAGTGACCTTATTGATGCTTTGTAGTGGACCATTAACCAACTCGACCGTCGTTGTCACTTCATGAAGTAACGGAGCCGTCTCATTTGAAATTTCCTTTACCGCCGTTCCGACTTCGTCGATCGCCCGACCCAGTCTTATGACGGCATAAGCAATAGCAAAGCTGATGATGAGAAGCGCGCTAGACGCGATTATTGCTGCAATTCCTCCGGCGGACATGTGCGAAGCCTATCGAAACTGTGCTTAAACCAGCGCTGGTAAAGCGACGTCCGGCTTGCGATGCTCTTTATGCGCCGCAAGTGCCGACAGATGATAGGCCTCAATAGCCGCGATGTTTTCGGCGCTGAGGTACTTACTTCCATCCACAACATCTCCAGCTCGGCCCTCAATCACAGCATGAACATCATTTCCCGAGAGGGTTTTATGAGTTTCTAGCGCATGTGCTACTGCCAAAATATGTACCCGATCTTTCGTCAAAAGTTCTTCGGCTTTCTCTAAAAGAACAGTGAGATTGTCTTCAATGCGATCTGCTAGCGCCCGTCTCATTTCTTGCTTTGCTTCATTGGGTCTTGCTCCCCCAGGCGCACCGATTTCCATTCGACGGCTTGACGCATAGGACGAAACTGTGGAGCCCATTCCCCAATAACCTTCCATCAATCCAGCGACAGTTGTTGCAGATTCAAGATCGCCGGAAACTCCTGAAGAATTATCACCATCAAAGAACATACGCTCTCCAGCAAGCGAAGCAAGGGACACGAGGATGTCACCTTCGTATTCGCTCTTCCAGTGGGTAAATTGATCGTCGGGCGGGATTGAGGCAACCATGCCTAGATACTCTGCGCCTTTCTCAATTGTGGCAATGTCAATATCCATATGCTTACGAACTCTGTAAGCCATAACTGCGTGACAGGCTTCATGTACAGCAGTGGCATGACGTTCACGTTCAATGTATTCCACATCTTCGGATGGACCAAGTTGTTTTAATTGTTTTGCCTTCAAAACATCGGTCCACGTGACGCTTGTTCGACCATTTCTGATCGACATAATCAACGACTCATTCACTAAATCCTTAATCGTTGCACCCGTGGCGTAGGGAGTGATGATTGCCAACTTTTCAATCTCTTCTTTACTAAGACTGTTGGCGACTTTCGCGAAATACCCTTCATACGTTCTAATACGTCCCGCCTTGCTGGGATAACCAACGCGATACATGCGATCGATACGACCCGGACGTAGCAAGGCTTCATCAAGGGACTCCGGCATATTCGTCGCCATCACAACCAGGATTCGATACTTCGGCGGATTTTTAGGGCGCATGCCGAGTGTTCGACGAACAATACGATTGAAGAAACCGCGTGGCTTTTTCAAACCACTCAGTTCAGTAAGAAGTGCTTGCAATGTGCCCGTCCCAGCACCGCCTCCTCCTCCAGCTCCCATGACAAA
>RFMK01000070.1 GCA_009927705.1 Actinomycetota bacterium
GCAGTATCGCTGAGATATGTAGCGCCTCGACAATTATCGTTCACTGAATATGAACCTGGACCGCGCTGCGTCATGATGCCTCGGTTACCTAAAGCATCAGCTTCATCGAAGAAAACAACGACGCCGCCGTAGCGCAGAGCAAGTTTGCGAAGTTTTCTGAAAAGTCCCTTTACTTTCAGGATACCTACGCCAAAGAACATATTGTTAAATGCACCAGGATCGACGAATACGAATGGTTTCCCAGTTTCACCGGCCATTGATTCGGCCATGAGGGTTTTACCTGTGCCAGGAGGTCCCCACAGCAAAATTCCGCCTGGAACATATCCGCCAAGTTTCTCGATACTTTCTGGATTTTCCAGGAAGACCAAATTCTCTCGAATACGCGCAAGAACGTGATCTTGTCCCCAAACATCCGAGAACCGAGTCTTGATGTCATCGGGGAAATAAGTGTCGATTCCTCCACGACTTAAGAACCAGAAGATTGCTACAAATTGGATGATGACAAACACCACGGCGAACATAAGTTGGCCGATGATTGGCAGTGCGCTCCATAACGCTTTTGGCGCCAAGAAGAGAGCACGCACTGGCGTTTCTTTGTAGATGGCGCCTAAGACAATGGATAGCAAGGTGATGATCAATGCCCACTTAATTACCCGTGAGAGTCGGAATCGAGTCCAATCACTTAACTTGTGTACAAGCCGATCGACAAATGAAAAATATCGCTGCCAAATACCGTGATACGGCGCCGCCAATTCAGAGATAAGAAAATGTGTTTGGCGGATCGCTTCAACGGCCACCAATGGGAAAATCCACCAGCGTTGAGAAGCGCTGTTACTCAGCGCTTTTTCGAAGGAAAGAGCCTCGTCCCCAGCCATATCTGCCCAGACCAGAACAAAGAAAACAATCCCGAAAAAGAGTAAGAATTTGATTCGATCGTAAAAGGAGAGATGGACTCGGGTCTTGCGATCAGAATCCTTCGGACGTGAAACGCTCTCAACCGTCATTGCTTTACCTCCAGTTTGAAATCTACTCCAGATTCTTTTCTTTGCGCATCCGTTATTGAAGTTGGGGCGCCGGTAAGTGGATCTCCACCGCTCGCCGTCTTCGGAAATGCGATGACTTCGCGGATTGATTCAGCGCCCGCAAGAAGAGCGCACAAACGATCAAGTCCAAGCGCAATACCACCATGAGGCGGTGGTCCATAGTTGAATGCTTCAAGCAAGAAGCCGAATTTGCTCTCAGCTTCCTCTTTACTCAAACCAATAACGTTGAAAACGGCTTTCTGAACTTCGCGTTTGTGGATACGAATCGATCCACCGCCGATTTCACTTCCATTCAGAACTATGTCGTATGCGTACGCCAGAGCGCTAGCCGGATCCTTTTCAAAAGTTGATTCAAACTCGGGTTTAGGACCTGTGAAAGGGTGATGAACCGCGGTCCACCCGCCATTATCGGTCCTCTCAAACATCGGCGCGTCAACTATCCAGAGAAACTTCCATGCTGATTTATCAATGAGATTGCAGCGTTCACCAATTTCAAGACGAACAGCTCCAAGTAGATTGAGAGATGACGAACGTTCGCCTGCAGCAAAGAAGATCGCATCTCCATTGGCTGCGCCAACGTGGGCCGCAATACCTGCGCTTTCTTTCTCTGAAAGATTTTTTGCAACTGGTCCAGAAAGAGTTCCGTCATCTCCCACCAAGATATAAGCCAGGCCTTTAGCGCCTCGTGCCTTTGCCCAGTCCTGCCATGCATCAAGTTCACGTCGAGGAGACGACGCTCCGCCTGGCATTACGACCGCTCCCACAAATTCAGCTTGAAAAACTCTAAATGAAGTCTCTTTAAAGAAATCCGTTACATCATTCAATTCATTGCCGAATCTCAAATCTGGCTTGTCTGAACCAAATCTGCGCATTGCCTCGTGATAGGTCATATGTGGAATTGGTAGCGGAATCTCATAACCAACTACCTTTGAGAAAACGTTGGCAAGAATCTTCTCGCCAACCTTGATTACATCATCTTGGTTTCCAAAGGAGAGTTCGATATCTAATTGGGTGAATTCTGGCTGTCTATCAGCGCGGAAATCTTCGTCACGGAAACAACGAGCAATTTGATAGTACTTTTCCATGCCTGCGACCATTAATAACTGTTTGAAAAGTTGCGGTGATTGCGGCAATGCATACCAGGAACCTGGCTGTAAACGAACCGGAACCAAGAAGTCTCGAGCTCCTTCTGGAGTAGATCGCGTGAGATAAGGAGTTTCAATTTCGAGGAAACCCTCTTCATCCATCACGGAGCGGATAACCGAGGTCACTTTCGAGCGTAGCCTTAGAGCTTTACTTGGAAGTTCGCGACGTAAATCCAGATAACGATATTTGAGGCGCACCTCTTCGCTCACATTGACGGTTTCTCCGCTATCTACTGGGAACGGCAGCGCTGCGGACTCACTCAAGACTTCGAGTTCATCGCAGATGATTTCAATCTCTCCAGTTGGAATATTCAGATTCTCATTACCAGATGGGCGCTTGGCCACTGTGCCTTTAACCAGAACGCACCATTCGGCTCGAAGTGCTCCAGCGACTTTCTCGTCTGAGATAACAACTTGAACATTGCCAGTAGCGTCCCGCAGGTCAATGAACGCAACACCACCGTGGTCACGCCGACGCGCAACCCAACCAGCAAGCGTGACGGTTTCTCCAATGTGACTGGAACGAATTACGCCAGCGCCATGAGATCGAAGCACGAAAAACCTTCCTTGTCGTGTGTGCAGAGACCCCTCGCGGACCTGAAATCTCTAGCGAGATTTCTCCGCAAGCGTCTTTGCAAGAGCGCTAAGGGTAACCGAAAGGGCTTGGCCAGTCGCCATTTCTTTTAGTTCAACGCTGCCTGTGCTCAGTTCTGCGTCGCCTAGAACTATTGAAAATCGAGCACCAGACTTGTCGGCCGCCTTCATCGCGCCTTTGAGGCCTCGATCGCCATAACTTTGCTCGACTACAAAACCTTGATTCCTTAACTCTTGAATCATGACAAAAGCGCGTTTCCGCGCAGGTTCGCCAAGTGCGATGACGAAGAGGTCTGTGTAGTTTGCAATTGGAAGTTCGATTTTCTCCGCCTCCATGGCCAACAAAATCCGATCAATCCCAAGGCCGAAACCAATTCCCGATAGATCCTGGCCGCCAAGCGTCGACATCAATCCGTCATACCGACCCCCACCGCCAATTCCCGATTGTGCGCCCAATCCAGAGTGAACGAATTCAAAAGTTGTGCCAGTGTAATAATCCAAACCACGCACCATTCGCGGATTGATCTCGAACGGAATATCAATTGACGAAAGAGCATCTTGAACTTCTCCAAAATTATTTTTGCTTTCATCATTAAGAAAATCAAGGAGCAGCGGTGCTTGAGCCATCAACTTCTGAATTTCTGGACGTTTATCATCAAAAAGTCGCAATGGATTCTTTTTTGCACGATTTCGAGTCTCTTCATCAAGATCCAAAGAGTCGATGTACTCCATCAACCTAGAACGATGCGATGCGCGAGATTCGCTATCTCCAAGCGACGTAAGATGTAAAGAGAAATTCTTTAATCCGATTCTTCGATATCCCTCGAATGCAATCGCGATCACTTCTGCATCAAGTTGTGGGTCATTGAGCCCAATGGCTTCAATCCCAAATTGATAAAACTGGCGATAGCGACCAGCTTGAGGGCGCTCAGCTCTGAAGAATGGGCCGCGATAGAAGAGCTTTACCGGAAGTTGGCCGCGATCAAGATTATGTTCAATAACTGCCCTCATGACTCCAGCAGTTCCTTCGGGACGCAAAGTAATAGATCGGCCGCCACGATCTTCAAAGGTGTACATCTCTTTGGAAACAACATCAGTAGATTCACCCACACCTCGAGTGAAGAGCTCAGTATCTTCAAAGATTGGCAACTCAATTAATTCATAACCTGCAGCTAACGCGGGCGCCGTGAGTGTTCTCAAAACAAAATCAAAATGACTACTCCGCGGTGGAAAGTACTCCGAAACGCCTTTGGGGGCTTGAAATTTGCCGGTCATTTAGCCCTCCCCCAATCTGCCTTCTTGTGCTGCTCTGAGATATCTATTGGATCGCAACTCTTCACCAATCGTGGTCTCATCTCCATGCCCAGTGAGGACGCGCAGATCTGTGGGTTGCGTAGAAATTTTCTCACGAAGCGTGCGCTCCATGTCGGACAATGAACCGCGCGGCAAGTCTGTGCGTCCTATGGAACCCTTAAATAGAACGTCACCGCTGACCAGAATCTCATCATTGATGACAACGAGCACTGAGCCTGGAGTGTGGCCAGGAGCATGATGAAATACAGCGCTCATTTCACCAAGATTTATTCGCTCGCCATCCCGGATTGAAAACGTCGATTCGGGTTCTTGAAAACCTTCGGATATGGCGGAAGAAGATTTTAGTTCCGCAACGAGAGCTTGGCTTTGTGGTCCCATTCCTCGCTCCGGGAAGGAAAGAAGATCGCGATCGGCTTCGTGCACATAGCAATCAATCCCAACAAAATCTTTAATCTTGGATATCAAAGAGAAAGTGTGGTCGAGATGACCGTGGGTAATAACTACTCCACCTACTCGCAATGAATGACGATCCAACACTTCTTCAATTGCTGGCTTGAGAGATGGAATCGCGATTCCTGGATCAACAAGTATGCATTCACTTCCTGCCGACGGGGCAATGATCCAGCAATTAGTTTGGTAGTAGGGCGCTATGACTCGATCCACCAGCAAGCTCATTGAGTCTTCCTTCTCATTGGGCGATTGTGCCAAGAGGCGGGTTTTTTCCGTTCAATTAGGGCCTTCCAAAGAAGAGTTTTTACAGATTTTCGCTTCGGGGGTACCGTGTGACCCTCACCAACCGCTGAACCCATAACGCTCTGATCTCAGGGCGCGCAACGTTCGAGAAAGTAAGGCCACCATGGAATCCCTCGATAATCCAACACTCCCAAACTCTGCCGCAGCTGCACTCATTGGCGATCCATCAAAATTTGGTCGAGTAGATGACAATGGAATGGTTTACGTTCGCACAAACGATGGCGAAAAGGTAGTCGGTTCATATCCTGGAAAGACAGCGGAAGAAGCGCTGGCATATTTCGTAAGAAAATTTGAAATCGTTGCATCTGAGGTTGCCTTACTTGCCGCGCGCATCATCAGCGGAGCGATGGTTCCTGAGGATGCTCATGATGCCGTCAAGAAATTACGAAATCAGGTTGAACACCTCAATGGCGTAGGCAATCTAGAAGCGCTCAAAAGCTCTCTTGAGCAGATTCCTCCTCTTATCGACGAGCATCGACCAGCTTACGAAGCAAAGAAAGCCGCTGAAGCTGAAGCAAAAGCGGCCAAGCGGGCGGCTGCCATTTCTGCGAAAGAGACGCTAGTTGCCGAAGCAGAAGGTCTCGTAGATTCCACCAGCTGGAAGACCACCGGTGAAAGATTGAAATCACTCTTGGACGAATGGAAGGCAGCGCCTCGTCTCGACAAGAAAACCGATGGCGAACTCTGGAAGAGATTCTCCAGCGCAAGAAACAAGTTTGATAAACGCCGTCGAACTCACTTCGCCTCGCTCTCTCAACAACAGAATCAAGTTAAAAGCACAAAAGAAAGAATCGTGTCAGAAGCCGAGTCACTTGCTACTTCGACTGATTGGGTTGCAACTGCGCGGCGTTACAAAGCTCTGATGGATGAATGGAAAGCCACCGGTCGCGGCAAGAAAAATGATGACACCAAGTTATGGAATCGCTTCAAGGCTGCACAGGACACGTTCTTTGCGGCGAAAAATGCAGATTTGGAGAAACGCGGCGAATCTATGGCGGCAAATCTTGAGAAGCGTGAGGCGATCGTCGCTGAAATTGAAGCGCTTCTGCCTATTCAGAACCTTGATGATGCCCGACGTAAATTCCGTGATCTACGCTCGAAGTTGGCGAAAATTGGCATGATCGACAAGAAGAAGCGCGCTTCGCTTGATAAGCGAGTTGATGTTGTGGAGATGACGATTAAGGAAGCGGAGCAAGAAAAATGGCGTCGCAGCGACCCAGGCGCTCGAGCTCGTGCGAATGATGTCGTGAACCAATTGATGAACGCCGTTGCGGATTACGAAGCGAAAGCAACAAAAGCAGAAGCTGCTGGAGATTCGAAGAGAGCTGCCGAGCATCGCGAAGCTGCTGCCGCAAGACGTATGTGGTTGAGCGAAGCCCAAAAAGGTCTCGCTGACTTCACAACTGCTTAGTTGTTCGTTACACGGTAAACGTCGTAAACACCTTCGATCCGCCTGACTGCAGATAAAACCGCATCAAGGTGTGAGGCATCAGCCATCTCAAAGGTAAACCGAGAAATCGCAACTTGATCCTTGGTCGTATTCACAGCCGCGTGGAGAATATTCACCTGCTGATCGGAGAGAGTTCGCGTGATATCTGACAACAATCGCGCACGATCGAGAGCTTCAATTTGGATGTTCACTAAGAAGACAGATTTAGCGTTTGGATCCCATTTCACTTTCACAATTCGATCACCTTGGTGGAATTTCAGATCGGCAACATTCACACAATCAGTACGATGAATGGAAACTCCATTACCTCGTGTGATGAATCCCGTGACAGCATCGCCCGGAACTGGTGTGCAACAACGTGCAAGTTTTACGAGAACATCATCGACGCCTTCAACTTGGATCCCACTGGCACTGCGACGAGAGGGCCTTCCAGGTGCATTCGTGACTAAGGTTTCAAGCAGTGGCGTGTCATGCGTTTCTTCCAGTCCCAGAGATGCCTCGAGGCGTTCAATGACATGTGCCGCGGAAATATGACCATCCCCTACCGCTGCATACAACGCATCAATATCTGGATAATTCAAGTCATGCGCGAGCTGTAGCAGAGTATGACCTCCAAGAATTTTCTGGATGGGCAATCCTGCTTTACGCATCTGCCGAGCAATCGACTCTTTGCCCGCATCAATCGCTTCCTCGCGTCGTTCCTTAGTAAACCAAGCTTTAATCTTCGATCGCGCACGTGGCGATTTAACGAAACTTAACCAATCTCGACTTGGCGCCGCACTGTCGCCCTTATTAGTCACAACTTCAATGACATCACCATTGGAAAGGGGCGCTTCAAGTGAGACCAACTTTCCATTCACTTTGGCGCCGATACATCTATTCCCTACCTCAGTATGAACCGCATAGGCAAAGTCAACGGGAGTGGAGCCCGAAGGTAAAGCGATAACGCTCCCCTTGGGCGTAAATACGAAAACTTCGGGTGTTCGGAGGTCAAATCTCAATGCGTCGAGAAATTCTGACACATCAGAGGTTTCTTGTTGCCATTCATGTAGTTGTTTGAGCCACAACATATCTGGTGAATCCGCCGAGCGTTTTGCAGATCCCAATTTGTATTTCCAATGCGCCGCAATGCCGTATTCAGCGCGCCGATGCATATCGTGGGTCCGAATCTGAATCTCAACAGCTTTGCCAGTCGGACCTATGACTGTGGTGTGCAAAGACTGGTACAGATTGAATTTTGGCATGGCGATGTAATCCTTGAATCTCCCAGGAACTGGATTCCATCGAGCATGGATTGCTCCCAACACTGCATAGCAATCTCGTACGTCATTTACCAATACTCGTATACCAACGAGATCATAAATATCATTAAATTCACGACCTCTGACCACCATCTTTTGATAGACGCTATAAAGATGTTTCTGGCGACCCGTGACTGTCGCTTGGATACCTTCGGCAGTCAGATCCTCTTCCACTACCGTAATGACATCATTCGTTAACTTCTCTCGAGAGGGATTACGTTCGATCACTAAACGTTCAATCTCTTCAAACTTCTTAGGCTCTAGGAATTTAAAGGAAAGATCTTCCAACTCCCATTTCACCGCATTCATACCCAATCGGTGAGCGAGGGGCGCATAAATATCAAGCGTTTCTCTCGCCTTACGAGCAGATGATTCGGGTTCTACAAATTGCCACGTGCGGGCGTTGTGTAAGCGATCAGCCAATTTGATCACGAGGACGCGAATATCTTTCGCCATCGCTACAACCATTTTTCTAACCGTTTCAGCTTCAGCAGTTGGACCATACGTCAGACGATCGAGTTTGGTAACACCTTCCACCAAATTTGCGACCTCATCGCCAAAATCATCCCGAAGTTTCTCGGAGGAATAGTTCGTATCTTCAACTGTGTCGTGAAGTAACGCAGCAGCAATCGTTGCAGGATCAAGTCCAAACTCAACCAGAATCTCTGCAACGGCAACTGGATGGGTGATGTAAGGATCGCCACTTTTTCTAAGTTGCCCTCTATGGGCTGACTCCGCTGCAACAAAAGCGCGCTCAACTACTGCGATATCACCATCTTTGGTGTTTTCCCGAAGCCGGTTAACGACCGGCGTAATCAGCGCGTTCATGCGCCAAGGTTACTTGACTGCTATCTGCGGCGCTTCTTCTGTTTTTTACGTGAAATTTCTGGCGACGCGGACGAACCATGTTTCGCGGCAACCCGTTGATTAAGCGCTTTGATAGCTGGTTCGCGCTCACGCAAGCTGGCAAGAATTGGCGCTGCAATGAAGATTGATGAATACGTACCGGCAATCAAACCTATGAATAGCGCAAGTGCAAGATCTTTCAGAGTTCCTGCACCAAGCAAACCCGCTCCCACGAAAAGAATCGCCGCGACAGGAAGTAGCGCAATAATCGAGGTATTGATTGAGCGAACAAGAGTCTGATTAACCGCGAGATTGGTCGCCTGTGAATAAGTGCTCTTCCCCGTGCTCGTGATAGCGCGTGTGTTCTCCCGAACTTTGTCGAATACAACAACGGTGTCATAGAGGGAATAGCCAAGAATCGTTAAGAAGCCAATTACCGTCGATGGAGTAACCTCAAACCCGACAAGAGCATAAATGCCTACTGTGATGAAAACGTCGTGAATCACAGCAACAATCGCCGCAATCGCCATTTTGGGCTCGAAAGCCAGGGCAAGATAAATCATGATGCAGATAAGGAAGGCAATGAGTCCTTGGAAAGCTTTGCGAGAAATTTCGTCTCCCCACGACGGTCCTACGTTCTGAGTATCAATTGATTCAATAGTGACTCGGAATTTCGCTGCGAGTGCATCTTGAATCGCATTTGATTGCGCGGGATCAAGGACACCAGTTTGAACTCGGATCTTGTCATTTCCAATCGTCTGAACGATGGTATTTCCGGTGTAACCAGCCGAGGTTACTGCGCTGCGAGCCTCTTCTACCGTCCCAGATGCTGAGGTAACGGTGAAAGCCGAACCACCTTTGAATTCGATTCCAAGGTGAAGTCCTTGAACGCTCAAAGCAAAGATTGAGAGAGCAACGAAGACGCCAGAAAGTGCGTACCACTTTTTGCGCGCTCCGATGATGTTGATCGAAGTCTCGCCTCTGTAAAGACGGCCGCCAAGTCCAGATAAGTTCATGATTTAAGCAACCTTTCCATCGACGACTGAAGTGGACATTCCCACGCTTCGTGGCGAAACGCCAGACCAAGACGATCCACTCTGGAAATACTTTAACTTTGCGAGGATCGAAACCAATGGCTTTGTAAAGAGGAAGATAACGATTAAATCAACCGCAGTGGTCAAGCCAAGAGTGAATGCAAATCCACGAACGCTGCCGACTGACACGATGTATAAAACTACCGATGAGATAACAGAGACTAGGTCGGCGACAATCACGGTTCTCCGTGCGCGTTGCCAACCAGTTTCAACCGCTACCCGCAAAGGTTTCCCGTCACGCATCTCATCACGGATACGTTCGAAGTAGACGATAAATGAGTCAGCTGTAATGCCTATCGCGACAATCATTCCCGCGATGCCAGCGAGCGTTAACGTGAAGCCAACCCACTTTCCAAGTAACAAGCAGATTAGCAAGACGTGTAGACCGGCTAGGAGTAGTGATCCAATAACTACCGAACCGAGAGCGCGGTAGTACATCAATGAATAGAGCACGACAAGTAAGAGTCCTAGTCCACCTGCAATAAGACCTGCAACGAGTTGATCATTGCCGAGCGTCGGAGAAACTTGTTGAACTTCGCCGCGATCAAATGCCAACGGCAGCGATCCATACTTCAATACATTTGCAAGATCTTGAGCCTCGAGTTGAGAGAAGCTGCCTGTGATCTGTGCGCTTCCACCAAGAATCGCTTCATTGATTCGTGGCGCAGAAACGACAACGCCATCAAGCACGATTGCAACTTGATTCTGTGGGGCTGCGAGATTCACAACGCTTTGAGTGAGAGTTCCGAACTTCTTGGTGCCATCGCCTGTGAAATCAAGTGAGACGAACCAACCACTTGCATTCTGTTGGTCTAGAGCTGCAGTTGCACCCTTAATGTCTCGACCTACAACTTGCGCTGCTGCAAGAACATATCGGGAACCACCGTTGCGATCGCACGTAACAATGACCGCATTCGCATCGTCTCCCCCACTACCCAACGTTGATTCTGGCTTCGTACAATCAAGCGCCTTGAATGCCGCAACTTGGTCGGCACTGAGCGACAAACTCGCAATCAATTTTTCATCATCTGGAGTTGGAACGGCGCCGGTTTCAACGAGCACTTGACGGAATCGTAATTCCGCAGTCTGTCCAACTAAATCCACAACACGTCGGCCAGTCTCACCCGGCACCGAAATAACAATCTGTCGATTGGTACCTGTTCCTTCGGCGGTGACTTCCGCTTCAGCTACACCCAACGAATTAACACGCTGACGAATAATCGAGACCGCTTGGTCGATTGCTTCGGCAGTCACTTGGCCAGATTGACCCTCTTGTATACGAGGTTGCAAAGTGACGCTTGTTCCACCACGGAGATCAAGTCCGAGATTGATTGACGTGGCGCTGATCGCAAATGCCAGACCATAGAAGAGCGCCGTTATCGCGATTGTGAAGGTCAAAGTGCGGCCCGGACGGGCCTTTTTGGCCGCGCCGGATGAACGTTGATTATTTCCGTAAGACATGGGGCGAAAGTCTAGGGGCGGATGTCAGGACTGTCGAAAAGCCCGAGCGGTTCTGATGGGGGTGTTTTACCAAGGTGTCTCCACGCTGCTGGAGTCGCTGCGCGTCCTCGTGGTGAGCGCACCATAAATCCACTTCGAACCAAGAAAGGCTCGGCAACAGATTCGACTGTTTCCCGCTCTTCGCCAACTGCCATAGCTAATGTATTCAATCCAACAGGTCCGCCACCAAATTGCTCGACTAAAGCGCGCAAAATCGAGTTATCAAGACGATCCAAACCAATCTGATCGACTTCATACATCAGAAGCGCTGCGCGAGTTGTTTCGATATCAATCGAACCATTTCCATGAACCTGAGCGTAATCACGAACTCGCCTGAGCAATCTATTCGCAATTCGTGGAGTTCCTCGAGAGCGTTTTCCTAATTCTAAGACAGCCTCTAGTGAAATCGAAATTTCAAGTAGATCTGCGCTGCGAATAACAATCTTCGCAATATTGTCGTTATCGTAAAAATCCAAATGTGCTGTAAAACCGAATCGATCGCGGAGCGGCGCTGGAAGCAATCCTGCTCTCGTGGTTGCACCTACCAAAGTAAAGTGCGGGAGGCTTAAGGGAATTGCTGTTGCACCGGGTCCTTTTCCGACGACGACATCAACGCGAAAATCTTCCATCGCCATGTAGAGCATTTCTTCGGCTGGACGAGCCATGCGATGTATCTCATCAAGGAAGAGAATTTCACCTTCTACTAACGAGGAAAGAATTGAAGCTAAGTCACCTGCATGAGTTATTGCTGGACCACTGGTAACTCTTATGGGTGCACCCATCTCAGATGCAACAATCATGGCTAACGTTGTTTTACCTAGACCCGGTGGCCCAGAGAGCAAGATATGGTCGGAAGGCGCGCCGCGTTCACGCGCCGCTCGCAAAAGTAGATCTACCTGATCTTTAACTCTTTGTTGTCCAACGAATTCCTGGAGTGAGTGAGGACGGAGCGCTTGTTCAGCCGTAATCTCCTCCGGCGATAGGGAAGAATGCATAATTTCTTCACTCATATTGGCGACCCATCAATTCTTTCGCCGCGATCGAGCAAGTGCCATCTTCAACATTTCCGGCAAATCTTCATTTGAGGGAGTTCGACCAAACTCAGATAGAACCTCATCTAGTGAAGTTTCAGCTTCTTTTGCCGAATAACCAAGCCCCGTCAATGCGCCAATTACCTGGTTTCGCCACGGGCCCGACAATGAGCTCTTTGTCCGGTACCCGCCTCCGAATTTATCCTTCAATTCCAAGATGATTCGTGATGCAACTTTTTTCCCAATTCCTGGTACCCGCTCCAGTGCTGCGTTGTCCTGACTTGCAATTGCGCTCTTGAGTTCTTCCGGCGAATAAACAGCGAGAAGTGCGCTTGCGACCTTTGGCCCAATCCCGGTAACTGATTGCAACTCTTCGAAAAGTGTTTTCGCATCTGTTGATGAGAATCCATACAGTGTCCAGGCATCTTCTCGCACAACAAGCGAAGTATGGAGTGTAAGAAGGTCGCCAATTTTCGTTTCCGAAGCCAATTCAGGTGCAACAATCACTTCGTAACCTAATCCGGAAACATTGACAACTAAACGGTTGAGTCTGACATCGATTACTGAGCCAGTGAGTTGTGCAATCACTTCGCGCCCTTCGATCGAATTGCCTTGATTCGTGAACGTTCTTTAGCGGCAGCAACCGCGATTCTCTTCGCGCCTGCGCCTCGCCAATGATGACAGATTGCCAATGCCAAAGCATCCGTAGTGTCTACTGGTTTTGGAGCTTCTTTGAGTTTCAGGATTTTAGTGACCATCGTTGCTACTTGTTTCTTATCAGCTCTGCCTGATCCCGTGACTGCAGCTTTTACTTCACTCGGAGTGTGCATAGAAATCGGCTTCCCTGACCGAGCAGCGATGACGAGAGCAACCCCTGCTGCTTGACCTGTGGCCATCGCTGTTCTCACATTGAGTTGCGAGAAGACTCGTTCAACGGCGATTACGTCGGGGTTAAAATCGGCAATCCATTTTTCTAATTCATTATGAAGACTGAGCAAACGTTCTTCCAGAGGAGCATCGCTATCGGTTCGAATCACGCCACATGAGACCAGAATGAGGTCCCGCGCACCACGCTTTTCAACGATGCCAATACCGCATCGGGTTAAGCCTGGGTCCACACCAAGAACGCGCACCTTCCCAGCCTAATGCGCACGATTTTTCAATCAGGCGAGGCTCGCCATTACCTCATCAGAGACATCAAAGTTCCCGTAAACATTTTGAACATCGTCGCATTCTTCAATCGCGTCAATTAATTCAAAGAGCGATTCGGCAGTGGTTGCATCGACTGGGATCAACATTGTTGGCAGGAATGAAACTTCGGCCGACTCATAATCAATGCCTGCGGCTTGCAGCGCGGATCGAACATCAACGATATCCGTCGCGGCACTTACAATTTCAAAGTTCTCCCCTAAATCATTGACCTCTTCAGCGCCGTGCTCCAGGACCGTTTCCAGAATGCGATCTTCGGTCAGAGTCTGATTGGCTTGAACCTTCTTAACAACCACGACGCCTTTTCGATTGAACATGTATGCGACCGATCCTGGATCAGCCATAGTTCCGCCATTACGAGTCACAGCTACTCGCACCTCAGATGCTGCGCGATTCCGGTTATCAGAAACACATTCGATCAAAATTGCAACGCCACCTGGACCATAACCTTCGTACATGATGGTTTCCCATTGGGCACTTGATTCGTCTTGCCCGGATGCCCGCTTGAGCGCGCGTTCAATGTTGTCGCTTGGTACCGAATTCTTCTTTGCTTTTTGAATTGCATCGTACAAAGTTGGATTTCCATCAGGATCTGCGCCACCGTTGCGGGCCGAAACTTCGATTGCCTTGATGTATTTAGCAAAGGCTCGTGAGCGCTTTGAATCGATGAGCGCTTTTTTCCGTTTGATGGTTGCCCATTTGGAATGACCTGACATCAGCGCGATCCAATCTTCATTGCTTCTTTACACACAGTGTCTACGAAATATCGATGAACTCGGTTATCGCCAGTAAGTTCCGGGTGAAATGATGTGGCAAGAAGATTTCCTTGACGGATCGCCACCGGATGGCCATCAACGCTTGCAAGAACTTCTACTTCGTTTCCAACCGACTCCACCCAAGGTGCGCGGATGAAGATCGCCCGCAATGGCGCTTCGGTAATTCCGTCAAAGTGCAGGTCCGCTTCAAAAGAATCTACTTGACGACCAAAGGCATTTCGTCGGACAACAGCATTGATACCGCCAAAAGTCTCCTGACCTTCCATTGCATCTAGGATTGTGTTCGCTATCAAAATCATTCCTGCACATGAGCCATAAGTCGGCATACCTTCAGAAATTCGCCGAGCGATGAGATCAAAAACCCCGAATGATCGAGCAAGTTTCGCGATGGTTGTGGACTCTCCGCCAGGAATAACGAGCGCATCTACCTCTTCAATTTCCGATGGACGTCGTACTGGAGTTGCGATCACCCCGCAATCTCCAAGTGACCTGATGTGCTCGCGAACATCGCCTTGGAGCGCTAAGACTCCAACTTTCATTGCAATACCAGACCTATTTTTTGATCTACCAACCGCGTTCCGCAAGACGATGCGGAACTGGAATATCAGCAACATTGATGCCAACCATTGCCTCGCCCAATCCACGTGATTGTTCAGCAACAATTTTCGGGTCATCGAAGAATGTGACTGCTTTTACGATTGCTGCAGCGCGTTTCGCTGGATCACCAGATTTGAAGATTCCAGAACCTACAAATACTCCATCAGCGCCGAGTTGCATCATCATTGCGGCATCAGCAGGAGTTGCGATTCCACCAGCAGTAAAGAGTACGACCGGCAATTTTCCAGTTTCGGCGATTTCCTTAACGAGTTCATAAGGAGCTTGCAATTCTTTGGCTGCTACATATAACTCATCTTGGCGCATCGAAGTCAATCGACGGATCTCATCTGAAATAGAACGCATATGTGTTGTGGCATTAGATACATCGCCAGTACCAGCTTCACCCTTTGAGCGGATCATCGCCGCGCCCTCATTGATGCGACGTAGCGCCTCTCCGAGATTTGTGGCGCCGCAAACGAATGGCACCGTGAAATTCCACTTATCAATATGGTGTGTGTAATCCGCAGGAGTGAGCACTTCGGATTCATCGATGTAATCAACGCCAATTGCTTGAAGAATTTGAGCTTCGACAAAATGTCCGATGCGAGCTTTAGCCATAACCGGAATGGAAACACTCTTCTGAATCTCCGCAATCATGTCCGGATCAGACATGCGAGCGACGCCGCCCTGGGCGCGAATATCAGCTGGCACGCGCTCAAGAGCCATGACCGCTACCGCACCTGCATCTTCTGCGATGCGAGCCTGTTCAGCATTGACGACGTCCATGATGACGCCACCCTTGAGCATCTCAGCCATCCCGCGTTTTACGCGCGCGGTTCCAGTTACATGTTGTTGAGTCATACGCTGATTCTACTTATAAAAGGAATTACCGCGAATCATGCCTCTTTTTGGCCGCTTAAAAGCCTTACTTCGAAGGTTCGATGACGGGATACTCAAATTCTGGTTCCTGGTCTGTGAGAAAGAACCAGACTTGTCCCCGTTGGAATTTTGCTTCCGTACCATCAGCCAACATCCATTTCGTGGGAGAGATAGCGGTATCGCGACTCCACTCCACTTGTGTCATAGATCCGTTACGAAGGAGATACGCAACTCCCTTTCCAGTGACGGTGGTTTTAGGGGTGATACCACCAAATTTATCGCCATATTCTGAAGGTTTGATATTCACCATTTGGATAACCATCATCGGCGAACCGAGTTGGGATCCACTTGCAGCCAAGTTAGGTTTATTGTCGTGATCCAAAACAAATCTCCGCTCCGTTTTGTTCCACGAGGCTCGATAAACCGCATTTGGCCAGCGAATAGTTACCGCAGAGATCTCCTTCGCACTCGGCGAACGCGGGCCATGACTCCAGCCGATTGATTGAACAGAAGAAACCTGATCAGCTTTTTCCAAGAGCAGATTTGGTTTGACCATCATTGCGTAAGGAGGGGTTCGCTCCGGATCATTGAAATAGATTGTGGGCGGATTTCGCTCTGCACTGAGATTCACCAAGCTGGCCGCCGTTAAGACTGGGCGTAACTTCTTCTGTGAACCGCTGTAGAGGAAGCCCACTTTTCCGAATTGCGCCAAAATATCGATATCACTAATGCGAGCAGAACGAACGGGACCAAGAATCTCTGGGTATTGCGAAGAGTAGATTCCCATCAATCGAGTCAGGCCGGCCTCTACTTGTGTCACAAAAACAACATCTGCTGCTTCTACACCTTGTTGGGGATGCGAATATGTCGTGTCATCAAACTTTACAGCTAGTACTTTTCCATTCTTGCCAGGTAAACCGGTAAGAATGTTCCGTTCGACACCAGGAGTTGCATCTTTCTCCGTTGGCAAGAAGGAGCATGATGTAATCACCGCAAAGAGAACCAAAGATGCAAATCGCTTCATCGCTGTGGCTCCAATAACGAGTCATCTTCAAATGCATATTTGACGGGCAATGGTGCATGACCGGCAAGTCTGAACATTCGATAAATCAGCTTCTCTCTTCGGCCTCGTGCCGCATTCACCGCCTCAACATGAAGAGCGATTGCAACTCGTAACCTCTCGGTAAGTGAGTCGAGTTCAGAAAAGATTTGCGGAAAGGCTTCTACTATCTCTACTTCGGCCCGGAGGATCAAGAGCGCTTGCGTGAGTCCAGTTTCCGCCTCATTACGATCACGTATATCTGCATCGCGAGCTTGGTGCGCTGCTGCTGTCAATAGCAAATTCGTTGCCGGATCAACAGCAGGTAAATGCGCAATGTCAATGGCGAGCGCGGCTCGTCGTTGCAAAATCGCGTCCAAATTTGCCCAAGACGTTTCCGCGCGATGATGTAAGCGATCAAGTCGGTTGGCGCTAAATGTCAAGTACCAGATGAAGAGGAGTACAACTAGAGGAATCCAAAACCAGGTGAATGTCATGTCATCTCATCCTCTCGCGAAAAGATTCTGGTCCAAGAACGAGTCTCGGAATTCAATTTCACTTTCTCTTCAGGAGCTCGCGCATGCATAAAGACATTCATGATTTCATCACTGACTTGAGACCAATCAAACCTCTGGGCACGTTCCAAACCTGATTCACTCAATCCCTCACGTTTATCGTCATGTTTAAATAGATCGATTATCGCTTCAGCCAAACTTGAGGCATCTTCATTTTCGAAGAGCGATCCGTACTTTCCCTCTTCCAATAAGTGACGAAATGCAGGAATGTTGCTCGCAACAATCGGCACTCCAGCGGCCATCGCCTCGGCGAGAATGATTCCAAATGATTCCCCGCCGGTATTGGGCGCAACATAGAGATCAAGGGATTTGAGAAACGATGCTTTTTCATCATCATTGATCCGACCTAAGAACTGCAACTTGTTTCGAAGTGCGGGATTGACGCTCTGCATAGCCTCAATTCCCTCACCTGGACCCGCGATCAAGACTTTAACATCCGGAAAAATTCGTGCGATGTTTGGCAGAGCTTCGAGAAGCACGCCTAACCCCTTCCTTGGTTCGGAGAAACGGCCGATAAAGCCGATTGTTCGGGGCTTGCGCCAGTCAGGATTTGGCTTCGCATCCGCGAAGAAATTTGCGCCTATTCCGTTCGGAATAACAACCGCATCAGTATCAAGATGGATTCTTAGCGTTTCTCTCGCAACTTCACTGACCGCAATTCGAGCACGAAGTTTTTCGATTACCGGTTCCAAAAGTGGAGCTATCGCAAACGCGACCTTTTGGCGCGGGGCTGCGACGTGGAAAGTTCCCACCATTGGTCCTTCGGCGATTGAACAAGCAAGCAACGAGAGTGAGGGAATCGCTGGTTCGTGGAGATGAAGGATGTCGAACTCTTCTGTTGCAATCCATTGCCTCACACGTGAAGCGGCTACGGGGCCAAAAAGCACTCGAGCAACTGCCCCGTTATAGGGAATTGCTACTGGACGACCTGCCGGCACTACAAATGATTCCGTGATTAAACCTTCATCTGTTGCTGGAGCAAGTACAGAAACTGCGTGTCCTTGGTTCTGATAATAATGTGCGAGATCGCGAATGTGTGCTTGCACTCCCCCGGGAACATCCCATGCATATGGGGAGACAAATCCAATCTTCATGCTCGCTCCACAAAATTCTCATCAATAAATATTCTTTGTTGCATATGCCACGACGTTGGATCATTTCGAATAGCATCTTCGAATCTGCCAGCAATAACTTGGGTAATTCTAGAAACTTCTGTTGAGCGGTCCGCCTGGCGATTAACCTTTATTGGTGGTGTGAAGGAGACCTCGATTCCATCTTTTCGATAGACAACATACGCTGTAATGAGATCTGCCTCTGTTTCATAGGCCAGAATTGCTGGCCCTGCCGGCATTCGCGCGACCTTGCCGAAGAAGCGCACATCAATTCCCGAACGACTCAAATCTCGATCGGCAACGAGCGCCACTAGCTCTTTTTCATCGCGAAGAATGTTCCTGAGATCGTCGAGCACTCCCGCGTTCAAATCAAGAACTCGCATTCCCATGCGCTCTCGGTGAGCCAGGAATTTTCGAAAAAGTCGTTCTGGTTTTAAATGTTCCGCCACAGTGTTTACGCGAGCGCCTTTAGCGCAGAAATATGCGCCCGCATGATCCCAATTTCCTGCATGAGGAACCGCAACAATAACGCCTCTTTTCTCGCGGATAGGGTCGAAAAGAAAATGTTCATTAATCGCGTGTGTGGAGCTCACAATCTTTTCCGTGGACCAATCGGAGATTCGGAAAGTATCGCACCAGTATCGCATCGCAGAGGAAATACCTTTTCGAACTAACACTTCTCTATCGTTTGACGATACATCCGAAATAGCAATTTCATAATTCGAGCGCAATCTCTGTACTCGCTTACCGTTTCGCCTGTAAGCAACGTTCGCTATCTGCTCGAAGAGTCCGTAGGCTGATTTTTCAGGTAGTAGCCGGACAAATGTCCACAAAGCGGTATAGATGAAATATGTGAACCAGCTCGCCATGTACTAATTCCTTGCAACTACACGTAAACGCTGAGCAATCGTGATGACTCCGAGAACGCTCAGTAGTGAGAGTCCAATATCAATTGCCGCAGAAACACCTAGTCCGTACAGACCAGTTGCAACGAGCAGAACGATCAGCCGTTCAGCACGTTCGGCAATTCCTACTGAGCAGTCAATACCAAGACTTTCGGCCCGTGCGCGTATGTAAGGAATGAGAGACCCGGTAATCAAAACTATGAGTGACATAAGGACAGTGAATGAATTGCCTTGCTCTTGATTGAAGTAAATCAAGATTCCCGCACATATAGATGCATCAGTAAGTCGATCCAAAGTCGAATCAATAAGAGCGCCCCACTTGGTCGAACCACTTTCCGAGAGTCGGGCCAAAGTTCCATCGAAGAGATCACTTAAAGCGAACAACGAGACGACCAGGGTTCCGACGAAAAATTGACCATTGGGAAAGAAATAAAGCGCGGCCATCACCGTTCCGAGCGCACCAAAAACCGTCAAAACATTTGGAGTTACCCCAACGCGCAATAAGAATCTGCACAATGGCGTAATCGCCAAGGTGACAGGCGCCTTTAATCGATTCGCAATCATTGGACACATCGTAGGCTTTCACCGTGGCGACTCCCAATCAACCCCGCTGGATTATTGCCGGACATCCAAGTTCACAGCCAGAAATTGTGGCCAATGACCTCAATTTAGGAACTTCACAGGTAATAGCCGTTACAAGCTCTTCACAAATACCGAAAGATTTTGAGAACCTGGATGCATGCGCGCTCCTAGTCAATGCGAAATCTGGAGTTTCTCCGGCAATGATCGAACTTTGGTCGAATATCTCCGAACGACAAATTCCACGAATGATTATCGTAAACGGTCTTGAATTCTCAGAGATAGATTTTGATGACATCGTACTCATCGCTAATCGCGTTCTTGAGAATGTCATTACTCCTTTCCTTGTCCTTCATGACGAGCTAGGTGAACCCACAGGTCTCATTTCATTGACAGATGGCATAGTTCACGATTATTCAAATGGCCAACTAACCACCTATGAAGCCGATGAAGAATTAAAGTCCCTGGTGAAGGAGTTTCGGGACGAACTCAATCTTGCAACAACTGAATTTGATGAGACCGCCTACTCTCAAGGTCTGATAGTCCCTGCCATTCCGTTTATTCCATCGAAACAGATAGGTCGTTCGGAGATCTTGAAACTGGCGGATTTACTTACCAGGCGTTAGCAATCTCTTCTCGAGTTTGACTCAGGAGCTTTGGTAGAACTTTCGTCTGCCCAATGATTGGCATGAAATTTGAATCTCCAAACCATCGAGGAACTATATGTTGATGAATATGATCGGCAACGCCTGCTCCCGATAAGGCTCCTTGGTTAAGGCCGATGTTAAATCCACCGCAATTAGAAACTTTACGCAGCACTGTCATTGCATGAGCAGTGAATGCTTGCATCTCATTCCGTTCGCTCTCGCTTAGTTCGGTCAGATCAGCTACGTGACGATTTGCGCAGATCAACATGTGACCAGCGTTGTAGGGATATAAATTGAGAACTGCATAAACCTCTTTGCCCCGAGCCACAATCAGCGCTTCCTCGTCACTCTTTGCCGGAATAGTGCAGAACGGGCAAGGAACATCGTTATCGGCTTTTGGGCGATTCTCTCCCGCCAGATAGGCCATTCGATGCGGCGCCCACAAACGCTCCCATCGATCAGGGATCCCTGCGCCTCCGGAGAATTCGTGATCGCTCATCATTAAATCTGCGAGCGATTGTGAATCGCCGACAAAACCTCATTAATTGCAACGTTGATGGGAATTCCATTTTTTTGCTCGCCGTTGCGATAACGGAAAGAAACTGCCCCTGCGTTCTGATCCTCTTCGCCAGCAATCATCATGAATGGAATTTTCTCAGTTTGGGCATTTCGAATTTTCTTCTGCATACGATCATC
>RFMK01000103.1 GCA_009927705.1 Actinomycetota bacterium
AGGTAAAACTATGAAGTTGTGAACTTATCGAGGTGGAGACGGGATTTGAACCCGTGTAGCGGGATTTGCAGTCCCGAGCCTCGCCTCTCGGCCACTCCACCAAATCTCTAGATCTCCAATACCTTCAACTCGAGCGGACGACGGGGGTCGAACCCGCGACCTGAACCTTGGCAAGGTTCCGCGCTACCAACTGCGCTACGTCCGCATTCGCAAAGAAAGCTCTTTGCGGGAGGCGAAATCTATCGCAACAGGCGCGCTATGCCCAAGTCAGGGTGCAGAAAAGCTCGAGACGCGCGGTAGCGTCAGGTTTATGGATTCGCTTTTCTGGATGGGTGGGCGTTTAGCAACCAATCTCGAAGAGATCTCCCATGACCTCTCGTCGCTACTCAAGCCTGGATTTTGGGCGGTAATTGGGACGTTTGAAAACGCTTGGACATTGGCGCGATTCGGAACCGTTGTAGATGCTCCATTTCCTGAAGTGAAGACGGAGTGGCGCCCTATAACTACAGAATCATGGAAAAGCTCCTTAGATAGTGATTCCTATTGCCACTATGTTTCAAAGATCAGAAATCACATTGCTGACGGCGATGTCTATCAAGTTAATGCATGTCGGATTCTCTCCGCTCCGAATGGGCTAAATAAGGATTTGAAACCGCTGATGCGAAAGATTCTTCGAGAGAATCCAGCACCTTTTGCAAGCTACCTTCAATTGCCTTCAATCGAGATAGCGTCCGCTTCTCCCGAACGGTTCATATCGATTACTAACCGAGTGTTGACCTCAAGTCCCATAAAGGGAACGTCAGCCTCGGAAAATTTTCTAGAAAAGGATCGCGCGGAAAATCTCATGATCGTTGACTTGATTCGCAATGACATGAGTACCACTGCCCGCATTGGAAGTGTTACGACACCGAGATTGCTTGCGACCGAAAAGCACCCAGGTCTCTTTCACTTAGTTTCTGATGTGAGAAGCGAGTTAAGAAATGATTGCTCTATCACCGACGTACTTAATGCAATGATGCCGCCAGGATCAGTAAGTGGCGCGCCAAAGAGCTCCGCCCTTCGGATCATTGAATCGAACGAAGGCAAACGAGGTCCTTATTGCGGCGCACTTGGTTGGGTACAAGGCGATTGCGCCGAACTAGCGGTGGGAATTAGAACTTTTTGGCAGAGCAACGATCGATTGAATTTTGGTACCGGTGCAGGAATAACGTGGGGTAGTGATCCGATCCTCGAATGGGAAGAGACAGAATTGAAAGCGCGAACATTGATTGGAATAGCGAGCTCATGAAGATTTGGTTGAATGATCGAATTGTTGAGGAGCTGACTTTGCCCGCTACTGGCGGCGGCTGGTTGTTGGGTGATGGCGCTTTCGAATCCCTTCGAACTTACGATTCGAAGCCATTCGCTCTACAACGCCATCTCGAACGGTTAGCGCAAACTGCGAAATCAATGGAAATCTCGCTGCCTGAACTCGACTTGATTCGGACCGGTGTCAGGTCTGTTATTCAAGAAAATCAAGTTTCGCCATTTGGACGACTTCGCATCACTTTAGTCAGTGATGGAAACTTAGTGATCACTCATGTGCCATTCAATCTGGAAGCAAAGGGTTTGAAGCTGACGACTTCTCATTCGATTCAATTTAGCTCCCGTTTGAGCGCAGGGCTCAAGACGATCTCTTATGCGGAAAATTCCATGGCTCTGCGGAGAGCACAACGTGATGGTTTTGACGATGTCGTCTTTGTAAATGAGCATGGGCAGATTGTTGAGACCGCCCTGGCAAATATCATTTGGTTTGATGGGAAAGACTGGTCTACCCCAAGCCTCGCCAGTGGCTGCCTTCCAGGAGTAACACGAAGTTTGCTTATAGAAAACTTCGGCGTACGAGAAGCAGAGATGACTCCGTCAGGTTTAATAGAGGTCCAAGCGTTAGCAATCACTTCGAGCGTCCGCGAAATTGTCCCGGCTGAGAAATATGAGAGCAAACTCTTTGCTCTTTCTAAGCCACTCAATCAACTGAGGGATTCCTTTCACGCATGGGTTTTGGGTAATCTAGAGCCGTGAATATCCGCCAACAGATAAAGAAAACACCCTACGGCTCTCTCGTTTGGCGCGTTTTTATTGGCGTTGTTGGCGGTCTGATAACAATTATTGGAACAGTCTTCCTATTTGCTCCGGGTCCTGGCATGTTGGTGCTGCTGGCTGGACTTGGAATTCTTGCGACGGAGTTCGCATGGGCCTCAAGAGCCATTCTCAAGACCAAATCTCTCGCTGCCTCAGCCGCTGAAAAGGTGGGGATTCCACTCTGGATGAAGTACCTGATTGCTGCGGTCTGTACCTTGATTTCTCTTGTTCTGATCGGTTATCACTTCGCGTAATCTCAAAGCCTCGCGCATAGATCGCGTATCGAATCGCGTTTGGTAACCTCGCCACATGTCGTCGAGCCAAATAACCGTCACCGTTGATGGTTCACTGATCACCGTCGCCTCTGACGCAAAACCGACCTTAATCTTTGAGCAAAAATATCCGGAGCGAGTGAAGCCCGGACCGCAAGCGATTGTTGTCTGCAAGATTAATGGCACGTTGAGAGATCTCTGGACCGATCTTGCCGATGGTGATGTCATTGAATCCATCAGCATTGACTCTGAAGAAGGCTTAATGGTCTTGCGACATTCGACTGCTCACGTCCTCGCCCAGGCGGTACAAGGATTATTTCCGCAAACTCGACTTGGTATTGGTCCGCCAATTAAAGATGGTTTCTATTACGACTTCGATCCGCCAAAGCCATTCACCCCAGAAGATCTCACTGCCCTTGAATCGTCGATGAAGAAAATCATCAAAGATGCACAACGATTCAAACGCCGTCCGGTTTCTGACACCGATGCTCTAAAGGAATTAGCAAATGAGCCATATAAGTGCGAATTGGTGAAGTTGAAATCTTCCGATGCGGCCGAAGGGGCAAGTGTTGAAGTTGGAGCTGGTGAGCTTACGATCTACGACAATTTAGGTAGAGATGGAAAAGCGGTATGGGGCGATCTATGTCGTGGGCCGCACCTTCCTTCAACGAAGTACATCCCAGCGTATAAATTAATGCGGAGCGCTGGGGCATATTGGCGTGGTTCAGAGAAAAATCCGATGTTGCAACGTATTTACGGAACAGCATGGCCATCTCAAGAGGATTTAGATGGCTACTTACATCTATTGGCTGAAGCCGAGAAACGTGATCATCGTCGTTTAGGTGCAGAGTTGGATCTCTTCTCGTTTCCTGAGGAGATTGGTTCTGGTTTAGCGGTTTTCCATCCCAAAGGCGGAATCGTTCGCAGGGCGATGGAAGACTACTCCCGCAAACGCCACGAAGAAGAGGATTATCAATTCGTCTATTCGCCTCATCTGACTAAAGCGGCGCTCTTTGAAACTTCAGGGCACCTTCAGTGGTACGCAGAAGGCATGTATCCGCCAATGGTGATGGATGAAGAGCTTCATGCTGATGGCACAATCAAGAAACCTGGCCAGAAGTACTACATGAAGCCTATGAATTGTCCGTTCCATAACCTCATCTACCAGTCTTCTTCTAAGTCCTATCGCGATCTTCCACTTCGCCTCTTTGAATTCGGAACTGTCTATCGTTACGAGAAATCGGGCGTGGTCCATGGAATCACGCGTGCACGTGGATTCACTCAAGATGACGCACATATTTATTGCACTAAAGAACAGATGGCTGGAGAGCTCGATAGCCTGCTGACTTTCGTCCTAAATTTATTGCGAGACTATGGACTTTCAGATTTCTACCTCGAACTATCTACTCGTAATCCAGAGAAATCAGTGGGATCCGATTCTGATTGGGAAGCGGCAACCGAAGCGCTCCGCCAAGCAGCGGACAAACAAGGTCTGGAACTCATTCTTGATCCGGGTGGAGCAGCTTTTTATGGTCCAAAGATCTCGGTACAAGCAAAAGATGCAATTGGTCGAACCTGGCAGATGTCAACAATTCAAGTTGACTTCCAATTGCCACAAAGATTCGACCTTGGTTACACCGCTGCTGACGGCTCACGCCAACAGCCAGTCATGATTCATCGCGCTCTCTTTGGTTCCATTGAACGATTTTTTGGAGTCCTTACTGAGCACTATGCCGGCGCGTTTCCGCCATGGTTAGCGCCAGTTCAAGTTCGAGCTATTCCGGTTGCGGAAGCTTTCAATGAATATCTTGCAGATATCGTTAAACAATTGCGCAAAGCTGGCATTCGAGCTGATATCGATGCCTCA
>RFMK01000038.1 GCA_009927705.1 Actinomycetota bacterium
GACGATGACAACGCCGCAGTTGAAGACTTCATCTTTGAGTTGCTTGGCGATACCCATCCCGCCTTCAGGAACGGATTCGCCATCAAGAATGTAGAGATCGAAATTTTTCCCAGCATCAACTTTTGCTCGAAGGGCCGGACCTGTCGCAAATTCGGAGATCTCATGCTCATCGAAATCTGGAGAGATACGTCGACCTAGAGCCTTGACGACCGTCTCGCGAACCGACGAATCATCGGAATACAGGGCAATCTGCAACTTTGGTCTTGATTCATCAGTCATGATTCGGCAATTCTAGGGCTCAAACTTCACAGATGAGCGCCTCCCTTCATGCGTGATGCGTCTCACCGGCCAACCCTCACTTTATGAGCGCCTAGGCAGCGGTATTTCTTGATCCATCGGGAATAATCCACCTCATGTCCAGCGCGGTTGCCACCCCTCCCCGGCTCAATCGACCCAATATCGTCGCAGTCGGAACGATCGTCTGGCTCTCCAGTGAATTGATGTTTTTTGCAGCGCTGTTCTCCATGTATTTCACCACTCGAGCAGTGCAAGGTCCGGAGAAATGGGCTCAAGGTGTCGAGTTCCTCAATATCCCTTTCTCAGCGGTCAACACCACAGTTCTCGTCCTTTCTTCAGTGACATGTCAGTTTGGCGTATTTGCTGCCGAAAGATTTCAGAATGCTCGCACTGGTTCGTTGTGGCAGCTTTCAAAATGGGGAATGCGTGAATGGTTTGCTCTCACATTCGCCATGGGTGCGTTCTTCATTGGTGGCCAAGTTTTCGAATATGCCGAATTGGTTCATGAAGGACTAACCATTTCGTCCGCCCCCTATGGTTCGGTTTTCTATCTCGCAACTGGATTCCATGGTCTCCACGTAACAGGAGGCTTGATTGCTTTTCTCATCGTGATGATTCGAATCTCTAAAGCGCGTCGCTTCGGTCATTCACAAGCAACCACAGCAATCGTTGTTTCTTACTATTGGCACTTCGTCGATATCGTTTGGATTGCGCTCTTCTCGGCAATCTACTTGGTGCAATAAATGAAATTTCTATCACGCTTCCGTCGTCACCGCTTTGCCGGTCCACTTCTTCTTCTTGCCGGATTGATCTTTGTAGGCTTTGGGTACACCGTCGCACAAGCTGCCTCGCAAACTGTCGTTACCGCCAACTCGGATAAAGC
>RFMK01000088.1 GCA_009927705.1 Actinomycetota bacterium
GTTCTTACTCCGAAAGTTAAGAACTGTTGGGTTATGACAGAGAACGTTCTTGCCCAACTCGCCTATCTTGGCCGAGAAGTTTCTGATCAAGAGATTGATAATCGTCGAAGCGCTTTAACTCCCGATTCGCTTGCAACCCTTATCTATACCTCTGGCACCACCGGAAAACCCAAAGGCGTACAACTTACCCACGGAAACTTCTTGGCTGAATGCGGCAACGTCGTACTCGGCGCCGCAGATCTCTTCATGAAGCCAGGCGGTTCAACTCTTCTCTTCCTTCCCGTTGCACACGTATTCGGACGCATGGTGCAAATCGGTTCAATTCGTGCAGGTCTCCACCTTGCACACTGCCCCGATGTCATCGGTCGTCTCACAACCGATCTCGCATCATTCAAGCCAACCTTCGTACTGGCCGTACCTCGTATCTTCGAAAAGGTTTACAACAGTGCTGAAGCTAAAGCAGATGCAGCGGGCAAAGGATCAATCTTCCGCACAGCCGCAAGTGTCGCGATTGAGTACAGCAAAGCGCTCGACTCGGGCAGTGTTTCTCTTGCACTCAAGTTGAAACATGGCCTCTTCGATAAATTGGTTTTCTCAAAAATTCGCCATGTCCTCGGTGGTCGCGTAGAAGCAGCGATTTCAGGTGGCGCTCCACTTGGAGAACGTCTTGGGCACTTTTATCGTGGCGCGGGTGTTCGTGTTCTTGAAGGTTATGGACTCACTGAAACAACGGCTGGCGCAACACTCAACCTCACTACAGCGCACAAAGTCGGCTCAGTAGGAAAACCAATCCCTGGCACAACGATCAAGATCGCAGATGACGGTGAAGTACTCATTAAAGGTCCCATCGTCATGCGCGGATATTGGCAGAACGATGCTGCTAACAAAGAAGTCTTCACTGACGATGGATATTTCCGTTCTGGCGACCTTGGCAAACTCGATGAAGAAGGCTACCTCTACATCGTCGGTCGCAAGAAGGAACTCATTGTCACATCGGGTGGAAAGAATGTCGCTCCTGCTGTCTTAGAAGATCGACTTCGTGCTCATCCGCTCATTAGTCAGTGCATTGTTGTTGGTGACAATCAGCCATACATCGCTGCACTCGTCACAATCGATCCCGAAGCAATTAAGGGTTGGATTACTGCGAACAAGAAGGATGGTGCAACTCTCGCGGAGCTCACCAAAGATCCAGATCTCATCGCTGTGATTCAGACTGCGGTTGATGAAGCGAACAAAGCTGTAAGTCGCGCTGAATCAATCCGTAAGTTCACAATCTTGCCGGTTGATTTCACCATCGCCGGAGGTCACTTGACTGCGAAGTTGTCGGTCAAGCGTCACGTGGTACAACAAGAGTTCGCGGCAGAGATCGCCGAACTTTTTGCCTAATACTTCAGACACAGACCTATCCACTTCACCGCAAGGAATTGATCGTCTTGCGCTGACCGCTCGTCTACATGAGACGTTGGCGCAAGAGCTCGCCATTCTTGGATTTCGCCTCGATGAGCTGATCTCAGATACCAGTCTTGCTAAAGAACATCGAGCAGAGATTCGCGAGATACGACTTTTAATGATCGGCATATCTCGTAGATTCCGTGATGATATCTATCTGACAAATAACCGGTCGCGAAAAACCCTTGAGCTCTCTCTCGCGGAAATTCTCGCGGATTTGCACGTTGAAATCGACCTCTCTTATCCACCACTTCGATCTCAGGAAGAAAAACTGCTCAACGAAGTCCTTGTGGAATTAGCTCGCAACGCAGTTCGACATTCAGGGGCTAAGAGTTTCTTCATCGCGTATGAAAACCGTGATGACGGTATTGAATTGACGATAGTTGATGATGGCTGTGGAATGCCATCTCCTTCTCGCAAGAATCTAGGCTTGGTGATGATTGATCAGTCATTGCGATTGATGAACTGTAATTATCAATGCTCTTCTACGTCCGACGGCACGTCTTACCGAATTCAGATTCCATTTTCAATCATCGATAAAGAGAGTTCGCAATGAGTCTGCGTGTACTTGTGATTGATGACCACGTAGTTGTGCGGGAAGGGCTACGTCGTCTGATTTCACGAGATGAGTCAATTAATCTCGTTGGCGAAGCAGCATCTAAGAGAGAAGCTTTTGCTCAAATTTCTCATCACAATCCCGACGTCATCGTGGTCGATCTACATCTACCCGATGGAAGTGGCCTTGATGTTATCGCCTGGACTCGTTCGGTATCTCAAAAGATTGGCATCGTCGTTCTCACCATGTCGAATATGCCAGAGCATGTACTCGCCTCAATGCAATCAGGAGCCAGCGCTCACGTCGATAAGAGCGCACCCATGGGCGAAATTCTCCAGGCCATTAGAGAGAGCGCGGTAAAACCACTTACTTTCACCTCACGTAAATTGACAGACGCTGTCGTCGCTAAGAATCGCGGTATTGGTCTTACTCCACGAGAATTAGAGATTCTCGAAAAACTTCCAACAGGTGACACAGTTCAAGAAATTGCAGCTCAACTCTTTGTAACCGAATCGACGGTGAAGACTCATCTATCAGCGGTTTATAAGAAGTTGGGCGCCACAAATCGAGTGCAAGCAATAAATGCTGCGCGAAAGCTCGGCTTGCTTCCTTAGATTTTCAGCGCTTTATTGAATTCGTTCGACCAACGCTGCCAGCGCCACTCTTCTAGCGCCCATTCACGGCCGGCTTGACCCATCTTTATGCGAAGATCTTTGTCTTTCAGTAAATAGGTAACTCGTTCTGCAATTTGTTCAACGTCATTGCCATCAACGACAAATCCTGTGATTCCATCTTTG
>RFMK01000073.1 GCA_009927705.1 Actinomycetota bacterium
CAAGTGGCATAAAGATTGAATCGCTAAATGAGAGGTGATTCGAAGCAATGATTACCGGTCCAGACGATGGGACATTTCGAAGCCCTCGGACTTTGGGGCGAAAGAGCAACGTTAATACTGGCAGCAGAAAAGATTTCAGCAGACCATAGGCAACCTTGTCGCCCTGCATCATGCTCTGGACTTTATTTCGCTTTCGCCGTAACGCCATGGCCCTAATTTAGAGCCTTTTGCCAAGCTTGTGACAATATGCGTGTCGTGAGCGTGATTCCAGGCGGAGATGAATTCCATCTCAAAGGCGGCGCAATCGCTGTACTGATGGTCCACGGTTTCACCGGTTCGCCTCTCTCAGTTCGTCCTTGGGCAGAAGCTCTCCATCAAGAAGGTTTCACTGTTTCAGTTCCGCGACTTCCTGGTCATGCACGAACTTGGGAAGAGATGAATAAAACGCAATGGCAAGATTGGTATTCCGAAGTTGATCGCGCATTCACCGAGTTGAAGCAGAGTCATGAACGAGTCTTTGTCGCAGGATTTTCCATGGGCGGCGCGTTGTCGTTACGTCTTGCTTCAATTCGCGGTAACGAGATGGAAGGTTTAATTCTCTGTAATCCATCTATTCATGATCCGCGCGCATCGCTCAAATTGGTTCCGCTTTTGCAATATTTCATTCCTTCTCTGGGTGGACGCGGAACAGATGTAGCCGCGCCGAATCCTCCTAAACATAGTTACGGACGCACTCCCCTTAAAGCTCTCCGCTCGCTGCAAAAACTCTGGGCGCTGGTTCAACGCGACCTGTATCTTGTCGATGTTCCATTGATGATCGGCTACTCAGTAAACGATCACGTAGTCGATCCTAAGAATTCAGAGTTAGTCATTGATAACGTATCTTCTGTTGATATTCGGGAAGTAATTTTTGAGCGTTCTTTCCATAATGTTGCACTCGATTACGATCTTGATGTTCTCGTAGAAGAATCGATTGGATTCATCAGAGATGTTCTTTCGGGCGCAGTCAATCGTGATGAGCGAGAACTCATCAACGCCGAATTTGATGCAATCGTCTCTGGTTTGAGTTTGGATGAATCATCAGACCGAACATTCCTCGATGAACTGGAAGATTCAGAAGAGATTGAGCGCTATGAAGGGGATAACGCCCCACTTCCCAGACTTACCCAAGTTCAACGTGCGGCTCTGGTCGGCGTGATTGGTGGACCACTTTACATCGTGCTGGTGCAATTCTTTGGCATTGATTTACTCGGTATTGGCCCCTGGCCAGGCGCAATTGCGCTTTCTGTAGGTATCGCAACCTTTTTCTGGCAGATGCGTCCAGAACGAGAAGAAGACGATGATGGAGTTGCGCTATGAGTGATCTTCGTTGGGGATTGATTGGCACTGGTGGAATCGCGCGAGCTTTTGCTCGTGATCTCACTCGAACCTCTGGACATACTATTGCCGCGGTTGGATCTCGCTCTTTGGAGAAAGCGACCGAGTTTGCACAACAAAGTGGCGGTAGACCGTACGGAAGCTACGAAGAACTTGTCGCCGCAGATATCGATGCTGTGTACGTGGCGACGCCACATCCAATGCACGCCCCGAACACAATCCTCGCTCTCAATCACGGCAAGCCCGTACTCTGCGAGAAACCCTTTGCGGTTAACTCTCGTGAGTCTGCATCCATGATTTCGGCAGCGCGTAGTAATCAACTTCTTCTCGTCGAAGCTATGTGGAGTCGATTTCTTCCACATTACCGAAAACTTCGCGAGTTAGTTGAACAAGGTGACCTAGGCGAGATCATCTCGATTTCTGCTGATCATGGCCAGAATCTGCCTTTACCCAAGTACTACCGATTACACGCGCCAGAACTTGCAGGTGGAGCTATTAGATCTCGGCATCTATCCCATCTCCTTCGCCTACTACCTCTTAGGAAAACCACAATCGGTTGTAGTCAAAGCTGAATTCACTCCCACTGGAGTTGATTCACAAACATCGATGATCTTCCGCTACGACACCGGCGCGCACGCAAATCTCACTACGACTTTATTGGCAAAAACGCCATGTACAGCCACTGTGGTCGGAACCAAAGGGACAATCTTCATTGACGGAGATTTCTACACACCGACATCCATGCGATTGAAGAAGGTTGATGGCTCCGTTGTTGAGTTTCCAAAGCAATACGAAGGTCATGGACTTCGTGAACAAGCAATTGAATTTGCCTCTTTGTTACAAGCTGGCAAGAATGAATCATATTTGATGAGTCTCGACGATACCCAATCGATTATGGAGACAATGGATGAAATTCGAACGCAAATTGAGCTTTACTATCCCTTTGAGTAGGAAATTAGCGACGCGCTAGATCTGCGACTCCCACGAGACCTGCATCATTTCCCAACGTTGCAGGAACGATAACTGGTGCGGGACGTTTGCCGGTAAATGGAATCAAGCGATTCATCGAGTCACGTGTCGGAGTTAACAAAATATCTCCGGCATCAATAACTCCACCACCGATAACGATTGCTTCCGGATCAAGAGCTGCAACTAAAGAAGCGCATAGCGCTCCAAGCCATTGTCCGGTTGTATTAAATGCTGCGATTGCGACCGTATCTCCGTCTTGCGCGGCAGCAGTAACTTGTCGGCCAGTAAGTCCCTCAATCGTTCCATCTCCACGAGCCAAGAGATTCTTGGCGATATCCGGCGACGCATGAATCGCTTCACGTGCGTGACGCAAAAGCGCATTTCCAGATGCATATTGTTCGAAGCATCCTCTGATTCCACAGCCACAGAGATGCCCTTCAGGAACTGCGCGCATATGGCCAAATTCTGCGCCTATTCCATAAGCTCCACGATAAAGCTCGTCATCAAGCAATCAATCCACCACCAAGACCAGTTCCGACAGTCAACATGATTACTGTTTTATAGTCTTTACCGGCGCCAAACTTTTTTTCGCCCCAAGCAGCAGAATTTGCATCATTTTCTAGAACTACTTTTCGGCTAATCAATTCCTCCAGTTGATCAGTTAGTCGCACACCATTCCAGCCCGCAATGTTCGGGGTAGCAAGCATGGTTTTTCGATCAGAGGAGATAAACCCGGCTGCTGATACACCAACAGCATCAACCTCAAACTCTTGCATCAAATCCAGCGCAACATCGGCGATAGTTTGAGTTAGCGCTATTCCACCTTCACGAGGTGTGTCACGACGCGCGGTTTTGACTATGGAGCCGTGATCATCAATGACGCCGCCGAGTACTTTTGTACCGCCGACATCGATGCCAAGGGCAAAACTCATTTAACCTTCGAGCTTTGCCTTGAGTTGTGAAATCGTTTGTTCGATCGTGGTCATCTCGACTTTTCTACGCATCATGTCTGGTACCGGCATCGAAAGCGCAGTGCCAAGCGAGTAGGTAACAGTCGTAGTTCCGTCACCATTGTCTTTGATGGAATAGCGGCCATCCATCTCGGTCATCAAATCTGCCTCTTCTAGCGAAAATGAGATTTCGTCAGGAGCTTTACTCCAGTCGTAATTCAAGGTAGCGCGATCTTTCAAGACGCCAGCTTCAACCTTAATGGTGAGTTTGGTTGGTCGACCTGATCCATCTTTCTCATGGACTTCAACAGACTTAATCGCTGTTGACCAGGTCGGGTAAGCCTCAATATCAGAAAGGATTGAACGGACATCCTCGACTGAGGCCTCAATGGTCGTGGAACTAGAGGACATATCTGCCATGGACGCAGGCTACCTCTTCTCATTACCTACTAGTAACCGCTAATTTTCGCCCATGACTGAATATTTCGTACCAGCCTTAGAGCCCGCAGCAACTGCCGGAAATCTCACCAACCTTGTCGCTGAACGTGCTTGGTTCGAGCCAGAACGCATCATGGTCTCGCGCCCACTCGGCGATGGATGGCAACCTGTTACCGCTCGCGAACT
>RFMK01000163.1 GCA_009927705.1 Actinomycetota bacterium
GATAGCAATAAAAATCATCTTCGCCAAGCGGTCCTCATTGCATTGTTACTTGGAATCTGCCAAGCAGCGGCTGGCATATTGCGTCACAGACGTGCAGTTGGAAGTTGGATCTCGGCCGCCACGCGCCTCCAACAACTCGTTGCGCGAAAGGCAGTAGATCTCGGCGCTGATTTACCGCGGTTAGTATCGACCGGAGAAGTTTCCGCAATTAACTCTAATGATGTCGAGCGCGTAGCTCGCGTTTATGATCTTATCCCCCGATTAAGTGGCGCAATCATCTCCTTTATCTTTGTCTCCGTTCTCCTTATCTCATCTTCCCCAACTTTAGGTTTGCTCGTAGTGATCGGCGTTCCATTGTTGGGCCTTGCAATCGGACCCATCATCAAACCTTTGCAGGCACGAGAATCAGCGCAACGAGAAAAACTCTCTCAATCTTCTGGATTAGCAGCTGACACTGTGGCGGGTTTACGCATTTTGCGCGGAATCGGCGGTGAGGAAACATTCCTGGCTCGATTCCGTGGGGCCTCTCAAGAAGTTCGCGCCGCTGCTGTGCGTACCGCAAAGATGAGAGCGCTCCTTGATGGACTTCAAGTAATTCTTCCTGGCACTTTAGTCGTGGGAGTAATTTGGATTGGCGGGAATCTTGTAAGCCAAGGTGACTTACGGGTTGGTGAACTCCTGGCATTTTATGGATACAGCGCTTTCTTGATGATTCCACTTCAGATACTTACTGAATCTGCTCAAAGACTCACCTCTGGAACAGTTGCGGCTCGTCGAGTTATGCGTTTACTCACAGTAGAAAATCTCCAAGAGTGGGGTCTCCAAGAATTTCCTGAAGATTTCACGGTGATTACTGACGCAACATCTGGCATAAAAGTGAAGCGCGGGCAATTTCTTGGTGTCGTGTGCGACAACTCCCTTGATGCTGATGAACTTGTGGATCGCCTTGGTGGGTATATCAATTCTGGCGATGTTGCTGCAGATAACGTGGCATTTTCAAATTTACAGCGCTCCTCCTTGCGAACCAAGATTTATGCGCAGGAGAAGGAACCTGCAATCCTCTCTGGCACAATCGAATCCCTCTTTAAAGTCCCGAATTCAGGGCGTCTATCAATATCCGACTCAATCGATGCCGCATCCGCTGCCGATATCTTGGATTCTCTTGATGGGGATGGATATAGCGCGGAAGTTGTAGAACGCGGCCGAACTCTCTCTGGCGGACAGAGACAGCGATTGGCACTGGCACGCACACTCTTTGTAGACGCGCCCATCGTCATTCTTGATGATCCAACCAGCGCCGTTGATGCCCATACGGAGGCCCGAATTGCGCATCGTTTGAAGAGTGTTCGCGGAGGACAAACCACTGTCGTAGTGAGTAATAGTCCGCTCGTTCTTGATCACAGCGATGAAGTTGCCCTCATAGTGGAAGGCAAAGTTGTAGCAACAGGGAATCATTTCGAGCTACTCAAGTCCAATGCTGTTTATCGCACATTGGTGGTGAGAGGAGAATGAAGTTTTTCCGAGATCTTCGAATTACTGACGAAAGTGCACTTCCTTCTAATGCATACCCCGCTCCACCCACAGATACCAAACGTCTCGATAAAGCATTTGGTCTGAGTAAATCTGCCAACCGTCTACCTATCGCGACCGAGGCAACGGTCAATAAGGAGATGTGGTCATTGCTGTGGAGCCACAAACGTGGTTTCTTGCTTGTTGCGCTGCTGCAATTACTCACAACAGCCGCTGCTTTGATCCCACCTCGCGCATTTGGAAACTTACTCGACACCCTTAAGCGCAATCCTGATGCAGTCAACATCAATCGCACCGTCGTGATTGTGAGCGCTGCTCTTATTCTCCAGGCGACGTTTGTCTACTTCACCAAAGTACGTGCATCAATTTTGGGCGAATTCGTTCTTTCGGCTTTACGTGAACGTTTTGTCGCTCGCGTTGTTGAGCTTCCACCAAACGTCGTTGAGCGCGCTGGCGCCGGTGAGTTACTCACCCGAACGACGACAGATATTGATCACATAACCTGGGCCGTTCGCGACGCAGTTCCAGTCATCACCATTTGTTTGGTTTCGATCTTTGGAATCTCCACAGCAATCGCTCTCACGGCACCCCTCTTTCTGACCGCCGTTTTTATCGGAATTCCACTTGTTTTCGCTGCCACACGTTGGTACCTACGTCGTTCTCCTCAGGCATATCGAGTTGAATCATCGTCATATGCGATTGTGAATTCAGTTCTGGTTGAAAGTGCGGAATCAGGACGCACCATCGATGCATTGCGTCTCGGCGCTCAGCGCACCTCCCGTACAGACGCGGCAATAAGTCGTTGGGTGGAATGGGAGCGGTACACCTTGCGACTTCGCACTCGATGGTTCCCTGTGGTTGAAATCAATTACATCTTGCCAGTGTCAGCCGCCTTGTTAATGGGCGCCTACTTCTACGATCAAGGTTTAGCAACGATTGCAACCATCACTGCAGGAATTCTCTACGCCCAGATGCTTGCTGGCCCTATTGAAGCAATGCTCTGGTGGATTGATGAACTACAAACCGGGAAGGCCTCGCTCTCACGTCTGCTAGGAATTCATGAAGTTGATGCACGCGAAATTCGAAATGCAGACCCTTCAGGCCGCGAGATTTCTGGCCAAGATGTGACATACGGATATCGCGAAGGTAGAGATGTTTTGAAAGAAGTCAGCTTCCTAGTTGAACCCGGAACAAAACTCGCAATTGTTGGACCTTCCGGCGCAGGAAAGTCGACGCTTGGTCGTCTGCTTGCAGGAGTACAACCTCCTAATAAAGGAAAGATCACCGTCGGCGGAGCAGAAATCGGATATTTACCGGTTGAGCAAGCTCGACAAGAAGTTGCTCTCGTTACTCAAGAGCATCATGTCTTTGTCGGAACACTTCGTGACAACATCACTCTTGCAAAACCCGAGGCAACTGATGACGAAGTGTGGCGAGCATTGGCTGCAGTCGATGCTAAAAGTTGGGCTGAGCTACTTGAGAACGGTTTGGACACCATCGTTGGAAATGGTGGACATCGTTTGCTGCCAGCTCAAGCGCAACAACTAGCCCTCTCACGACTTGTACTAGCAGATCCGCACACATTGATTCTGGATGAAGCGACTTCATTGTTGGATCAACAAGCTGCAAAGCAGCTTGAAGCTTCTCTTGGTGCGGTACTTGAAGGACGAACTGTCATCGCAATCGCACATCGTCTTCAAACCGCGCATGATGCTGACCTCATTGCCGTCATTGATGATGGTCGAATCACCGAATGGGGCTCCCATGACGAGCTTCTTGCCGCCAATGGGGCCTATGCCCGACTCTGGAGATCGTGGAGAGACGAAATTTAGAGCTTTTTGCGATATAGGTGCAGATGCAAATCATTTGCAATAAGATTAGGGCATGACCCAGATCGCCGAGCCTGCATCCCGTTCACTCCGTCAGCATCTTCGCTTCACTCGCGATGAGATTCCATCGCTCGTGGGGATCCTTGGAACAGTTGTAGCTCTTCATGTCATCGGTTGGGGACTTTTTATTTACTTCAACTCAAATCCTGACTATCACGGCATCTCTGACAGCAAAGGCGTTCTGGTCTATGCCGGTGCAGGTGCGCTCGCATACTCCTTCGGTTTGCGTCACGCATTCGATGCTGATCACATTGCAGCGATTGATGACACTACGCGGCTCATGTTGGCAAAAGGAAAGAAGCCATTGGGCGTTGGGCTTTTCTTTTCACTCGGCCACTCAACCGTCGTTCTTGGACTCTCAATCTTCGTTGCATTTGCAGCACAGAAAGCCATCAAATTCCAAGAAGGTTTTGCGGAAACCGGCGGAATCATCGGCACCTCTGTATCGGGGCTCTTTCTCTATCTCATCGGAATTCTCAACCTCGTAATTCTCGTTGGCATCGTCGGTGTATGGCGGAAAGCAAAGACTGGGAAATTTTCACATCAACATCTTGAAGAACTGCTCAATGATCGTGGCTTGATGCGACGTATTTTCCGTGGCAAGTTCAAAAAAGGTTTCGATCACTCACGTCAGATCTATCCCGTGGGTGTGCTCTTTGGGCTCGGCTTTGATACTGCTACTGAAGTTGCGATTCTCGGACTCTCTGCCACTGCCGCTATCGGCACCGTTGGCGGCGTACTGCCACCACTTGCCATCATTGCGCTACCGATTATTTTTGCTGCAGGTATGTCGCTCATGGACGCCCTAGACGGAATCTTCATGACTAAGGCTTACGGCTGGGCATTTACATCGCCTCTCCGAAAGATCTATTACAACCTCACAACAACATCTATTTCAATCTTCGTTGCCCTAGTCATTGGAACCATACAAATCATCAATGTTCTTGCGACAAAAACCAATATCGATAATTACGAACCCTTTAAATCGATTGCCAATATTGATCTTGGCGGGATTGGCTTTTTCATCGTCATCAGCTTCGTACTCGCCTGGCTGCTCTCGGTCATAGTGTGGAAGCTTGGGAAATTTGAATCCAGATATTCCTCAGGCATAGTCGAAACCGACCACACCCACACGGATTTAAAGATTAAATCTGACGAGTAAGACTTCTCTTAATCCAAAAAGAAGTCGAGCAAGAAGTCTTTCGTGCCCGGAACAACCGCGTACTTGTCTAGATCAGAGATTCCTTCCGATGCCAAAACTTCGTCATCGACGAAGAAGTTTCCACTGCAATCACCGCTTGGACGATTGAGAATGATGTACGCAGCATCAGCAAGAATCTCTGGGGTTCTGCATGCAGCGGTATCTATTCCTGGAATCATTTGAAGAGCTGCAGTATCAATCGCCGTCCGCGGCCACAAAGCATTGACAGCGATCTTGTCGCGCTTGAACTCTTCTGACATTCCTAAGACGCACATGCTCATGCCGTATTTGGCCATTGTGTAGGCAACATGATTCTTGAACCACTTTGCCTTCATCGAAAGCGGAGGCGAGAGAGTCAGAATATGAGGATTACGACCTTGCTTGGAACTTTCTTGTAGATGCGGGATTACTGCTTGAGAAGTTAAAAAAGTTCCGCGCACATTGACATCAAACATCAGATCAAAACGCTTTGCCGGGGTCGCCAGGGTCGGGGTGAGATTGATTGCGCTTGCGTTGTTGATCAGGATATCTAAACCGCCAAACTCCGACGCAGCCTTTGCTACGGATTCAGCTATCTGATTCTCATCGCGGAGATCGCATTGCAAAGGTAGAGCTTTACCGCCCGCTTCCTCAATCTCCTTTGCTGCCGAGAAGATCGTGCCAGGAAGCTTGGGATGAGGGTCGGTTGTTTTTGCAGCAATTGCAATCTCTGCGCCATCGCGGGCCGCACGTAGCGCAATAGCTAAGCCAATCCCCCGCGATCCGCCGGTGATGAAGATCTTCTTGCCTGCTAGCGACATTTATTTGCCTTTCTTCGATAAGAAATTCATGAATGCTTCTCTCGCTTCATCTGATTGCAGCGCCATTTGGAAAAGTTCACCTTCGGCAATCATCACAGCCGAAACTTTGTCATGCATCTCGCTCTTGAGAAGCGCTTTGGTTTGGATGACTGCATTCGGAGGTTGAGCCACGATCTTGGCTGCGAATTCGCCAATCCGAGCCTTAGGATTTTCATTAACTTCGGCGATGAGTCCAACTTCCTTCGCAAATTCGCTCGAGAATGGATCGCCAGTAAGAAATACTTGAGATGCTCTCTGGTAACCAGCAAGTCGTGGGAAGAGAATGCTCGAACCCGCTTCAGGAACGAGGCCAAGATTTACGAAAGGCATGGAGAATTTCGTCGTTGGTGAGGCCACAACAATGTCGCAATGCATCAACATCGTGGTTCCTATACCAACCGCATTGCCCGATACCGCGGCCAACAATGGTTTTGAGAAAGTGTGAATCTGCTCGAGGAATTGCATAACCGGCGAACCAGGTTCTAGTGGCGGTGCGTTGAGAAAGTCATAGAGATCATTTCCGGCGGTGAAATGCGGTCCCTCATGAGTGATTACTGCGGCACGGATTCCGAAGTCACCGTTCGCTTCGCGTAATTGGTTAGCCATGAACTGGTACATGTCCCGCGTAATTGCATTTTGTTTCTCAGGACGATTCAGCGTAAGGGTGAGGACCGAGCCATCTAACGTTGATAGGACTTCAGTCATAGCCCCATCCTATCGGTGCAAAAAGAGAACCCCCTGACAGATGCGCCAAGGGGTCCGGTAAGGCAAGAGATTAA
>RFMK01000036.1 GCA_009927705.1 Actinomycetota bacterium
TGGTCGTGGATTTGGTTCACCTATCTTGTTACTTTCGGCTCCATTGTCGCCTATAGCGCTTACTTGTGGTTAGTCCAAAATGCTCCAGTCTCATTGACTGCTACATATGCCTACGTAAACCCCGTCATCGCAGTAGCGCTCGGAGCCATCTTCTTAGATGAAGTGATCACCATGAGTTACGCGATTGGTGGATTAGTTATCGTCCTTGGAGTATTGGTGGTCGTATCCGCAGAAAGCCAGAAAAAACATGCGTAGGTATAAGTACGAACCCAATCGGCTAATCTAGGAAAATGCTTTTAACTTCATTAGTTCTCATTGTTCTTGCCGCGTACATCCTTGAATCCTTCCTTGACCACCTTAACCAGAGTCGAGCCCGAGATCCACTGGATTCTTCAATAGCAAATCTTTATGACGCAGAGGAACGGGAACGTTCGATTACCTATAGCGCGGAAAAAACCAGGTTTGGTTTTTTCAGTTCTACATTCTCTACTGTCATCCTCATCCTTTCGCTTTCTTATGGCTGGTTCGCAACTCTGGATAACTGGGTTCACGATCGTTTTGATAATCAAATCTTGGTCTCACTCGTTTTTATCGCTTCTTTAAGCATCATTTCCTGGTGGCTAAATCTCCCATTTCAGTTGTACTCGATTTTCGGAATCGAAGCCCGCTATGGATTTAACAAGATAACTCCGAAGACGTTTATAACCGACACCATCAAGGCGACGCTTCTTGGCACTGTCATTGGTGGAACTCTGCTTGCCGCAGTTCTGTGGATCTATCAGGAGCTCAGAAGCAAGTTCTGGGTATTTGCCTGGCTACTTGTGAGTGGATTTTCGCTTCTGATGTTCATGTTTGGAACCACGCTTATCCTGCCGCTTTTCAACAAGCTCAAACCCGTAGAACAAGGGGAGCTACGAACAGCGGTCGAAAAGTATTGCGCCTCGCAAGGCTATTCATTGGGTCGCCTATTTGTAATGGATGGATCAAAGCGTTCCACGAAGGCAAATGCTTTCTTTAGTGGGCTGGGTAGGAGCAAAACCATTGTCCTATTCGACACTCTGATCGAGAAGCTGTCGACAAAGGAGATTGTCGCAGTTCTGGCACATGAGATTGGGCATTACAAGAAGAAGCACACGTTATCGATGTTTATCTTTAGCAACATTCAAACATTCGCCACCTTCGCTTTGCTGGGATGGCTCCTTGGATATCCCGAACTTTCAAAGGCATTGGGTGCTCAAGAATCCAGTTTCCATTTGTCGGCGCTGACATTTTTCATCCTGTTCACGCCTCTGAGCATTGTTCTTGGACTTCTCAATAATTCTTGGAGTCGCCACAATGAATTCGAGGCGGATACCTTTGCGAAAAACACTGATGATGCGCAGGCACTTAAGCGTGCGCTAAAGAAGATTTCAACCGATAGTCTGGCAAATCTCTCACCACATCCGCTCTATGTGGCATTCAATTACACACATCCTCCCTTAGCGCAGCGACTCAAAAATCTTGACTAGAAAAGAAAAAGCCCGCCGAAGCGGGCCTTTTCGAAACTCTCGATCTTATATGTCGTAATACAACTCGAACTCAGCTGGATGCGGACGTAGTCGGACGTAGTCAATTTCAGACTTACGCTTCCAATCAATCCATGTCTCGATGAGATCTTTGGTGAAGACGCCACCGCGAGTAAGGAATTCGTGATCGTTTTCAAGGTTATCGATAACTGCATCAAGTGATCCTGGAACTTGTTGGATCGCCTTCGCTTCTGCGCCTTCAAGTTCGTAGAGATCCTTATCCACTGGCTTTGGTGGTTCGATTTTGTTGGTGATTCCATCAAGACCTGCCATGAGAATCGCTGAGAATGCGAGATATGGATTCGATG
>RFMK01000132.1 GCA_009927705.1 Actinomycetota bacterium
GGTCCAGCTGCGATCACAAATGAAGAACTCGCGTGGGAGCGCAGCGGTGATACCGCGCAAGGTGGCGAGTTATTCCGCAACAACTGCGCTATGTGCCACAACTTTGCTGGTCAAGGTGGCGCGCTCACTCAAGGTAAATATGCTCCGTCAGTCATGGGCGTTGAACCAAAACATATTTACGAAGCGATGCTCACTGGCCCACAAGCCATGCCAGTTTTCTCTGACAATGTCATTACTCCGGAAGAAAAACTTTCCATCATTAAATGGATCAAGCACGCTGAAACGGAACCGGCTCTCGGTGGTGCAGCCCTCGGTCGCGTTGGTCCAGTAACAGAAGGTTTATTGGCATGGACTCTTGGACTGGGACTTCTCATTGGCGTTGCTGTCTGGCTCACAACGAAGGCGCGATAAATAATGTCGAATGAATTAGCTCCACTAACCGATCCAGGATTACCTGAACACGTTCATAGAAAAGCAGATGTAGATCCTCGCGCTGCCAAGAAGGCGGAGCGACAAGTTGGAATTCTCTTCTTGCTTTCCGTTGTGGGAACGCTTCTCTTTATCTATGCATATGTTGGTATTGATGAATCTATTTTCATCTTCCTACCGGTGCTCGGAAATACCAATGCTCACCAACTTTTCCTTGGTCTGGGACTTGCCATGGCGCTCTTCTTCATTGGAATGGCGGCTGTACATTGGGCAAAGACTTTGATGCCCGACCATGAAGTTATCGATCAACGTAAAGAACAACGTTCAAAGGATGAGGACCGTTCAGCTTTCGTCTCGACGGTAAAAGAACGAGCAGGTGAAGCAGGTTTAGGTCGCCGACCTTTCATCAAGCGCACAATGGGTCTCGCGCTTGGACTCGTTGGACTTTCACCAATCTTGCTCCTTCGCGATCTTGGTCCGTTGCCAGAAAATGAATTGAACGAGACAAACTGGAAAGCAGGAACGCGCCTCGTAACCGACCCAGGTGATCGTCCAATTAAGCCATCGGATCTCGAAGTCGGAGGAGTTGCGCAGGTTCAGCCGGCGTTTCCCGAAGGAAAAGTTCGTCATCTCGACGACATCGGAAAAGATTCTGTCCTTCTTATCCGTATACGCCCAGAAGAGTTCAATCTCGACGCCGAGCGTCTCTCGTGGACTCATGAAGGAATCATTGCCTTCTCCAAGATCTGCTCTCATATGGGTTGCGCTGTTGCTTTGTACGAACAGACAACAAAGCACCTACTCTGCCCATGCCATCAATCAACTTTCGATGTCACTCGCGCAGCAAAAGTTATCTTTGGACCAGCAGCTCGTCCGCTGCCACAATTAGCCATTACCGTCGACAGTGAGGGTTACCTCGTGGCAAAGGCGCCATTTAATCAAGCCGTCGGCCCAAGTTTCTGGGAGCGTGATTCCAAGTGAGCGCACGTGAACGCATTGCAGGAAATGTCGCCAACTATGTAGATGAGCGCACTGGCTCAGCGAAATGGTTAAAGAAAACTCTCACCAAAGTTTTCCCTGACCACTGGTCCTTCATGCTCGGCGAGGTTGTTCTTTACTCATTCATCATCCTGCTTCTCTCTGGAACATTCTTAACTTTCTGGTTTGACCCTTCTATGCGCGAAGTTGAATATGAAGGCTCATACGAACCGCTCTCAGGATTGAAGATGTCGGCCGCATATGCGTCGACGCTACATATTTCTTTCGACGTTCGCGGTGGATTATTGATGCGCCAAATTCATCACTGGGCGGCGCTTATTTTTATGGCGGCAATGGTTGCTCACTTGATGCGCGTCTTCTTTACTGGCGCCTTCCGCAAACCACGTGAATTCAATTGGATTATTGGTGTTGGACTTTTGACTCTTGGCATTGTCGAAGGCTTCCTTGGCTATTCACTTCCTGATGACTTGCTTTCAGGAACAGGTATCCGCATCGCTGAAGCAATAATTCAAGCGCTTCCGGTGGTTGGTTCCTATCTTGCCTATTTTGTTTTTGGTGGGGCATTTCCTGGTGAAGTCTTTATCCAACGCATTTACACCGTACATATCCTTCTCATCCCAGGAATTTTCCTTGCACTTATCACCGCGCACTTAATGCTGGTCTGGTATCAGAAACACACTCAATATCCTGGCCCAGGTCGCACAGAGAAGAACGTTGTGGGCTATCCACTAATGCCCGTCTACATGGCGAAAGCTGGAGGATTCTTCTTCATCGTCTTTGGGATTACTGCATTCCTCGGCGCAGTTGCTTCAATTAACCCAATCTGGCTCTATGGCCCTTACACGCCAGGTCAGATCTCTGCTGGATCACAACCGGACTGGTACATGGGTTGGCTCGATGGACTTGTTCGCATGGCTCCCCCGCTAGAAACTCACGCCTTCGGATTTACTATTTCATGGAACATTCTCATTCCAGGATTAATCATTCCCGGCATCATCTTTACTGGAATGGCTCTGTATCCATTTATCGAAAGTTGGATGACTGATGACAAGCGCGAACACCATCTCCTTGACCGCCCACGTAACGCCCCAAATCGCACCGCTCTCGGCGCTATGTCCATCACCTTCATGTTGGTCGCACTCATCAATGGCGGTAACGACTTGATCGCTACGCACTTTGATCTCTCCATTAATCAAATCATGTGGGGCACGCGCATCGGAATCATTGTTCTTCCACCTCTTGCCTTCGTGATCACAAAGCGGATTTGTCTATCGCTACAGCGTGCTGATCGCGAACTTGTGCTGCATGGACGCGAAACAGGTCGCCTGGTGATGTTGCCGCATGGCGAGTTCATTGAAGTACATGAGCCGCTCTCTCCATTCAAGGCCTACACCTTGACGCAGCATGAACAACCAGCTGCCATCGCACCTGCTGCTGAGGATCTCAACGGTGTCCGTAATCCCAAAGGTGCTCGCGCCAAGCTTCAAGCTCGTCTATCGCGAGCTCATCAAGAGCAGATTGCAAAACCAACATCACAAGAGATGTTGGAAATCGAAGACCACCACTAAAGCGCTACTGCGCTTCGCAGTACTCCTTCAATCTCACTAGTGTCTTTGCGACCGCTTTCTGGACATATGGATAAGCCTTACGTGCCTTGAGCCAGAAGTTCAATGGGGTTTGTGTTCCATCGAAACTCTCGGTGACTACTGTCTGGTTTGGAGAGATCTCCTTAAACTCATAGCGCCAGATCCAACGCCCTACATGCCGCCAGGCAATCAGGCGATTCTCCTCGAATTCAACCACCGTGTTGGTGATTCGGTACTTAACGCCAATCTCCATATTCATTCCGAACTTATCCCCCAACGACAAGCGAGATGGACCTTTGATCACAGATTTCACAGATTTCGTTCCATCAATGATTGGATGAAGAGAAGGGTTGGCAACGACATCAAAGACTTTTGAAGCTGGGGCATTAATGATGATTGATGCGGACTTAATTCGTGGGTTTCCAGTTTCGAAAATATCGGCGCGCACAGTCATGTTCGTAATCTAGTCGCGAATGTGAAAAAGACTAGTGATGCGAATCAGAGCCATATGGCGAGTTACTTGGGCGTTCATATTCAAGAACAAAGCCCATGACTGCCACCAATAAGAAACCGACTGTAATGAGCGTCAGCCACCAACCAATAATCAAACTCAGTCCAACAGCGGTCGCAGCTAGACCAACTGGCAATGGCCACCATGAATGTGGGCTGTAAAAGCCGAGCTCCCCGGCGCCATCGGAGATCATCGCTTCCGGATTATCTTCTGGAAGAACTCCCCCTGTACGGCGATTAATAAACCAGAAGTAGTAGCCAATGATGAGCGCCAAACCTGCACTTAAGAAGATAGCGGTAACACCAAGAGGCTCGCCACCAAGCCACCAATAAATAGCGCCAACTAGTGCGTAGAACGCAAAGAGAAAAAGGAAGAGGCGATATCCCGATTTCATAGATTAATGACCTTCGATCTTTGAGTGATCTGGGTGATGAAGATCGAATGCTGGACGTTCCGAGCGAATCTCAGGCATGCGATGGAAGTTATGGCGAGGTGGTGGACAGGATGTTGCCCACTCGAGTGATGAACCGTAACCCCATGGATCATCAACGGTGACCTTTGGAGATTTACGAGAGATCCACACGTTAATGGCAAAAGGAATCATCGAGAGCGCGAGCAAAGTGGAACCAACTGTTGAAATCATATTCATAGTCGTGAAGCCATCAGTTGCGAGGTAATCCGCATACCGACGAGGGAAACCTTTGATACCTAGCCAGTGCTGGATAAGGAAGGTGGTGTGGAACCCGATAAAAAGGGTCCAGAAATGGATCTTGCCCAAAGTTTCGTTGAGCATTCTTCCGGTCATCTTGGGCCACCAGAAATAGAAGCCTGCAAACATCGCGAAGACAACGGTTCCAAAGAGAACATAGTGGAAGTGAGCCACAACAAAATATGAGGCTGACACTGCGAAATCCAACGGCGGGCTAGCCAAGATCACGCCGGTGAGGCCGCCGAGCAAGAATGTGACGAGGAATCCGAGTACCCAGATCATGGGCGTATCGAAGGAGATAGAGCCGCGCCACATCGTTCCGATCCAATTAAAGAATTTCACGCCAGTTGGAACTGCAATAAGGAACGTCATAAAGGAGAAGAACGGCAAGAGAACTTGTCCCGATGTGTACATATGATGAGCCCAGACAGCAACCGAGAGCGCAGCAATAGCAATTGTTGCGGCAATCAATCCTTTATAGCCGAAGATTGGCTTGCGACTGAATACCGGCAGAATTTCCGTTGCGATACCAAAGAACGGAAGCGCCAAAATGTACACCTCAGGATGGCCGAAGAACCAGAAGAGGTGCTGCCATAACATCGCCCCGCCATTAGCTGGATCGAAAATATGCGAACCGAAAAGTCGATCAGATTCAAGACCAAGAAGTGCTGCAGCAAGTGGTGGGAATGCAATCAAAACCAGAATTGATGTGAGCAGAACGTTCCAGGAAAAGATCGACATGCGGAACATGGTCATTCCTGGTGCGCGCATCGTGAAGATCGTGGTCACAAAGTTAACGCCACCAAGAATTGTTCCGAGACCGCTAACAGCCAATCCCATAATCCAAAGATCTGCACCAACTCCAGGTGAGTAGATGTTATTTGAAAGTGGCGCATAAGCGGTCCAACCAAACGATGCAGCACCGCCTGGGCTTAAGAAACCTGCAAAAGCAACGATTCCACCAAAGAGGTAGAGCCAGTACGACAACATATTCATACGTGGGAAGGCAACATCTGCAGCTCCGATTTGGAGAGGCATGATGACATTTGCGAAACCAACAAAAAGTGGCGTCGCGAACATCAACAACATGATCGTGCCGTGCATTGTGAAAACTTGGTTGTACTGCTCTGAACTTAAGAACTGCATTCCGGGGCGAGTTAGTTCAGCCCGGATGAGAAGGGCAAGAATTCCGCCAATCAAGAACCAAGCAAACGAGGTAGCAAGATACAAATAACCGATGGTTTTGTGATCAGTAGTGGTGAGGATCTTTACCGCCAGCTTGCCTTTCGAGGTACGTGCTGGGGTTGGAGGAATCTCTTCGGTGATGGGACGTGTTGCGTACGTTGTCATCCTGTGACTCCTGCCTTCAAGGATTCAATGTAATTGTCATATTCCGCTGGCGTGACAACTTTGACAGTGAATCGCATCTGTGAATGTTGGCGACCGCAGAGAATGTTGCAGAATCCACGGTACTCGCCCAATTCATTGGCGGTGAACTCTAATTTGTTCGTTATTCCAGGAATGTTCTGCATTTGAATCATGAATTCTGGAACCCAGAAGGAGTGGATTACATCGGAGGCAGTAAAGGTAAAGCGAACTCTCTCTCCTTGCGGCATGTAAAGCACTGGGGGTTGCGCTGGAGTTCCTGTGACTGTTGTGCCTGGGCCTGCTTCCGCATATGCAAACTGCCAGGACCATTGAATTCCGTTGACAGTTACATCGTGTACTTCGGAACTTACCGGAGTTACTTTGACGATTTCGCTCTCAGCTTTTGCGGTGTAACCAAAGAGAACAGCGACGATGATGAATGGGAGTACCGTGTAAGCAATTTCAGCTGGAATGTTGTATTGGAATTGACGAGGAAATTCGGAATCTTCTTTCTTGCGATGGAAGATTGCGGGCCAGAGAATCAAAATCAGAGTTAGGACGCCCACGACAGCCGCGGCGAGCCATGCTCCTTGCCATAAGCCGAACGATGACTCATTCACGCTTGTTACATTTCCTGTGTGGCCGAGGCCGGTAAATTCGGGGTTCGAGCAACCAGTAAGAATGGTCGAGACGGCCATAAGAGCCAAAACCGAAGTGCGGCGCAGCATGGGTAAAGGATAGTCGCACCTCGCATCAAGGCTCATTAGCAGGTAGCGTTCCAAGGGTGTCCCCTATCACAGAGAACACTCTGCAAACTCGAGACTTCCAAAACGACCTGCCACTTCATCCGGCTGCTCGGGATTTACTCGAGTATTTCTTCGATTCTGGCTGGGCTGACCCTTCAAAGATTCATCAGCAATCAACCGATCTTCGAAACCGCCTTGGAGTTGCGCGTGAAAGCATTGCGGCCAATCTCGGAATCGCCACGACTGAACTAGAAGTAGTTGGTGAACTCGGATTTGCATTTCAAACTGCGGTTTCTGGACTACTCGCCAATCGCGACAATCGTTTTATTTTCGGCGCCATAGATCGACAAGTCATTCATGGATTAGCTCGAGTTCACCGCAGCCATGGCGGTGAAGTTCTGACTCTTGAACCAGATTCACAAGGATTGATTGATTATCAGAGCTCTCTCACCAGAGATAGCGATGTCATTTCGTGGCAAGCGACGAATCGTGAAGTTGGGGCCAAACAAGTGGCGCCAAAAGTGCAAGAGTCTCAAGCGTTCTTTGCTGACATGACCGCAAACTTTCCCCTAAATGCCTTGCCGCCACGTTGGGATAGCGCGGTATGGGATCCACGAATCTTCGGAGGACCGCAAGGTATTGCTTTCGTTGGAATCGCCAGTAACGGTTTGTGGCGCAATCCAGGACCTGAGATTGATAAACGTCGCGTGTATGGATCTTTTTCAAAACCGCTATTACTTGCTGCCGCTGTTGCACTTGAAAATTGGATGAAAACCGCGACCGATGATCTAAAGCGCATTGCAGAACTCAATATCGCTGCAAGAACCATGCTCCAAGAACGAATTCCGAGCGTTCAGATTGCAAGTCCGGTGAATGGCGATCCGCGTTTTCTTGCTTTTGTAATTCCGGGAGTAATCGCTGAAGAGTTGCTGAGGGCTGTTGAGAAATCTGGATTCTTGATCGATGCTGGATCTGCGTGTGGAGCCGGAGCGTTATCGCCAAGTCACGTACTCACAGCAATGGGCTATCCCGCTGATGGAAATTTACGAGTGACGCTTAAACCCCACCACAGCAAAGAAGTGGTGCGCGAGTTAGTAGAAGCTCTAGTTAAAGGAATCGCCGCAGGCGCATGACCCTTGGGCGTTGGGGTTATCAATCGTGAACCCCTGCTTTTGAATAGTGTCGACAAAATCAATGGTTGCGCCCATGAGGTAAGGAGTACTCATCTTGTCGGTCACAACTTTGACCGAACCGAATGCCGCAACGGTATCTCCATCAAGTGATCGATCATCAAAATAGAGCTGATAGCGAAGTCCTGAACAACCACCGGGTTGGACAGCAACACGGAGACTGAGGTCATCGCGACCTTCTTGGGCTAGGAGTGCGGCAACTTTCTCTGCTGCTCCCGAGGTGAGATTGATACCCGTCGTTGTTGTGTCTGCGCTCATGTTTTCTCCATTTATATCTTCGCAATCGCCCAAGACTGTGAAGGTTGTAACCCGTACTTTACTCCAGGTATTCCATCATTTCGCGTCAAGAGTGAAGCGCGAGATACTGAGCCCCTCATGACATCGCTAACAGACTTGCTCCTTCTCGGCCGAGAGAAGGATCTCGCCAGCGAACGCGGCGTTTCATGTACCGGCGAACTACCTGAAGCCAGCGACCCAACGCTCGTTGCGCGTGCCATCGCTGCGCGAAGTTCTCTGGGCGCTAGAGCTATGGTGCTAGGTCATCACTATCAACGCGATGAAGTCATCCAATTTGCCGATATCACTGGCGATTCATTCAAGTTGGCACAAGCAGCGGCCGAAAACTCAACGGCCGAGTTTATTTTCTTCTGCGGCGTTCATTTCATGGCCGAGAGCGCAGATATCTTGACCAGCAACGATCAGAAAGTGATCCTCCCGGATCTGGCAGCTGGATGTTCCATGGCAGATATGGCGACCAATCAACAAGTGCGAGATGCATGGAAGGAATTTGAACGACTCAATATTGCCCAGAAAACTATTCCAGTTACATATATGAATTCATCGGCTGCGATCAAATCATTTACTGGCGAAAATGGCGGCACAATCTGCACATCATCTAATGCTGAACGCGCGATGCGGTGGGCCTTTGAACAAGGTGAGAAAATTTTCTTCCTCCCCGATCAGCATCTTGGTCGTAATACCGCTGTACTCAAACTAGGACTAAACCTGTCTGATTGCGTGGTCTGGAATCCATGGAAACCGAATGGGGGATTGACTGACGATGAGATTTCCAACGCCAAAGTTATTCTCTGGCGAGGACATTGCTCGGTACATGGTCGCTTTTCTGTAGAGAACATCGATGAAGTTCGGAAACGGATTCCTGAGGTAAAGGTATTAGTGCACCCAGAGTGCCAACATGATGTTGTGCGCAATAGCGATGTCGTGGGAAGTACCGAAATGATTATCAAAACTGTTGCCCAATCCCCTGCTGGTTCCAAGTGGGCAGTTGGCACAGAGCTCAATCTCGTCAAGCGACTAGCAGCAAATAACCCAGATAAAACGGTCGTTTTCCTAGATAAGACAGTGTGTTACTGCTCCACGATGAATCGCATCGATCTGCCTCACCTTGTCTGGGCGATGGAATCACTTGCCGAAGGTCGTCTGGTCAATCAAATAAAGGTTGATGAAAAGACTGCGCATTTTGCTCGAGTTGCGCTGGAGCGAATGCTGGCTTTACCGTAACGCTCATGACAACTGCGAACGAAGGCAAAAACTCACCGGAAAAGAAGGGTCGCCCAACCCCGAAACGCAAGATTGCCGAACAACAAAGAGTTGTAAATCGCCTCGCACCTGCAGCCACAAAAGAAGCGAAGAAACTTCAAAAGCAACAAGCTCGCATTCTCCGCGCACAACAGCGCGATGCCTACATGCGTGGCGATGAAAGCGCTCTGCCTCCGAGAGATAAAGGTCCGGTTCGCAAATTCGTACGCAATTACGTCGATTCGCGCCGTTCCATCGGTGAGTTTTTCTTACCAATCATCGTTCTCGTTCTCTTCTTAACGTTGATTCCGCTGGTGTACGTGCAATTTGTTGCTATCGCTCTGATGTACTCAGCGTTGCTCTTCTCTGGAATTGATGGCTTCTTCTTGTCGCGTCGCATCAAACACGAAGTTGCAGCACGTTTTCCGGATGCACCCCTTAAGGGCCTTGGAATGTACGGCTGGTTGCGCTCCACTCAAATCCGCCGCCTCCGCGCTCCCCTTCCGCAGGTAAAGCGCGGCGACAAGATCTAAGTAACTACGCGCGAGGTTGTGGGCTTACAGTCTTCGCTGGATCTTTTTCTGGAAGGTTCCCAAGCACATCATCGATGGCGCGCATAGTTTCGGAACTTAACTTCACTCCACTTGCTTTCACATTTTCTCTGATCTGAGCAGGTTTTGTTGCACCGATAATTGCACTCGAGACATTTGGATTCTGCAGTACCCAAGCAACTGCAAGTTGCGCCAGTGTTAAACCTTCGCCATCGGCAATCGGCTTGAGGCGTTGTACTGCGCTGAGCACCTCATCATTCATCCAACGGGAAATCATGTTAGCGCCACCTTTTTTATCGGTTGCGCGTGACCCCTTCGGCGGCTTTGATCCCGGCAAATATTTTCCAGTGAGCGCACCTTGAGCAATGGGCGACCAAACAATGTGGCCAATACCTTCTGCTCGGCAGAGCGGGTCAACTTTGCTCTCAATGACTCGCCACAGCATCGAATATTGCGGCTGGCTTGAGACAAGACGTGAGTAACCCTGTGAATCTTGAATCTTGAGCGCGCTACTAATTTGATCGGCGTTCCATTCAGAGAAACCGATGTACATTACTTTTCCTTGGCGAATCAAGTCATCAAATGCAGAAAGACTTTCTTCTAACGGAGTTTCGTAATCAAAACGATGGAATTGATAAAGATCGATATGGTCGGTTTGAAGCCTCTTCAATGATGCATGGACTGATTCCATGATGTGTTTTCGAGATAGTCCACGGTCGTTCTTTCCCGGTCCGGTTGGCCAGTACACCTTGGTGAAAAGTTCGTAGGACTCTCGTTTGACGCCCTTCAGCGCTTTACCCAGAACTGTTTCGGCGCGAGTACCGGCGTAAACGTCAGCGGTATCAAAACTTGTGATCCCACAATCAAATGCGGCGCGAACGCATTTCACCGCAGCTTCTTGTTCAACCTGGGAGCCATGAGTAATCCAGTTTCCATAGGTAATTTCCGATACATACATGCCTGAACTGCCGAGACGTCTATATTCCATAGTTCCGAGCGTAGCGCCTCCTTGCGGGACGGTCACTTTGGTGGTTTATTGCGCACACAACTTCATAGTTCCGTGGAATGGGGAAGTCGGTGAAAATCCGACGCTGACCCGCAACCGTGAGCATGCTTCGAGCATGTAAGTCGGATTACCACCCGCGAAACATTCTCTACCACCCGTCGAGGTTTGCGGGGCGGAAATTTTTTTCGCCGTCGTGACCCTTCTTTCTAGAAAGGTTCACATGCTTAATAGAACAATTCGAGCCACACTTTCAATAACCCTCTCTCTCATCTCACTGATTGCTCTCCCAACCGTTTCGCAGGCAGCAAAGGGATACCGCTACTGGGGATACTTTCAAGCTCAAGCTGGCGCAACTGCGTGGACTGCAGCGATGACTGGACCATCGGTTGAAGTAAAAGCTGGAGATGTCGAAGGTTGGGCATTTGTTTTTAGCAACAATGACATTCCAGCAGTCTCGCCGATGATGGAACCTGATTTTGCCTCTCTCTGCGAAGGAACACCGGAAACTTCGGGCAAGATCCGAGTAGGTCTCGTCGTTGATTTCGGCGCAGCCAACATTGCTCCAATGGGTGAAACTCCCAAGGAGTTTTTCTCTGATTGCGTTGTAGTTCCTCAAGGATCCGTCGGACTCGATGTTCTTAAAGCCGCAATGGAGGTTCGCGCAGGCGACTCCGGATTAATTTGCGGAATTGCTGGCTACCCGGCAGAAGAATGTGGGGCTGAAATTGATGCTCCTGCAACTGAACAGGCAGTAACAACATCAGCGCCTGCTGAAGAAGATTCCGCTAACCGTTCAATGCCTCTACTCTTAGCTGCACTAGGCGCCATGATCGTCGTTGGTCTGATTTTCAATCGCCGACGCTCACGATAATTCGTAGCCCTTGAGCACAGTAAACGCCTCTCGTACCACCATGTCACGTTTTCATCCATTGACATGGTGGTTGTGGGCTGCACTTTTCTGTGCGACTTTGCTACTAGCAAATTCACGTTGGATTTCGATAGCGCTAGTGATCTCGACAATGGCCGTGGCATTCACACAAAAGAAATCATCGCCATGGTCGCAAACTTTTGATTGGGCTTTGCGATTTGCGATCTTAGCCTTCGGCATCAGAATGATGATTGCAGTACTCATCGGCGTCCCAATGCCAGGAAAAACTCTCTTTGTTCTACCGCAAGTTACTTTGCCAGATCTCTTTGTTGGGATTCGGGTCGGTGGACCAGTTACCACTCAACGTTTACTCAGTGGTTTCGATGAAGCAATTCTTCTCGTCGCGCTCATTCTGCTTTTCGCTACCGCAAACTCACTCAGTAATCCGCATAGCTTGTTACGAATTTTGCCGAAACGTTTCTACGGTTTAGGACTGGCGAGTGTCATTTCCAGCTCCGTAGCTCCTCAAGCAGCGCGCGCGATTGTGCGAGTACGTAATGCGCGACGTCTTCGTGGACAGAAATCGCGCGGTCTACGTTTATGGCGTGGGATTGCGTTGCCAGTTCTAGAAGATTCATTGGAGCGTTCCATAGATCTTGCCGCAAGCCTGGAAAGTCGTGGGTATGGCTACTTCCCCAGCCCCACTCGATATAGACCAGAGAGATGGAAATTTAACGACACTATGGCCATTAGTGGCGCCATCTATTCATTACTCTTGGTGATTGCATTCGCCAACTCAACTCTTCTGATTCCAATACTCATCTCTTTCTTTGTTCTTACGCCGGTACTTGCATCATGATTACATTTTCAAACGTCTCGCTCATCTACCCAAACTCCGAACGCACCATCGTAGAGAGCGCATCCTTTAGCGTGAACGAAGGTGAATTTGTGCTCCTCATGGGTCATACCGGCGCAGGCAAAAGTTCAGTACTGAAGCTAATTAATGGTTTGGTACCGCACCACACTGGAGGAATTCTCACGGGAGAGATCTCGGTAGCTGGACGCTCAACTCGCTTGTTGAAGCCAGGTGAACTCGCTGACGTTGTTGGGATTGTTGGCCAGAATCCGACAAATGGATTCGTCTCCGACATCGTGGAAGATGAGATTGCATTTGGATTGGAAACTCTAGGAATTGCTCCTGATGTGATGCGCAAACGTGTTGAAGAGGTGCTCGATTTATTGGCACTTGCATCGCTACGAAGACGTCAGATCTCTGAATTAAGCGGCGGTGAACAACAACGCGTAGCGATTGCTGCAGCTCTGGTTACAAACCCGAAAGTTTTACTTCTCGATGAGCCCACAAGTGCACTCGATCCAATCGCTGCCGAAGATGTGCTGTCAATTCTGCATCGCCTGGTTCATGACCTTGGCTTGACTGTCATTGTCGCTGAACATCGATTGGAAAGAGTTATCCAATTTGTTGATCGCATTATCTTGGTTCATGGAGATGGGACTCTGGAACTTGGCTCAACTACTCATATTCTTCAGAACTCTCCGATTGCACCGCCATTAGTTGAACTTGCTCGGACGCTCCAACTACCAGAAATCCCCCTGAGTATTCGGGAATTCAGGAAAATAGCACCTCACCTTGAAAATGCCATGCAGGCATTTCAACCGAATTCTGTTGAAAAGGACAATGAGAAAGTTCTGACGATGAAGAAGGTCTTTGCTTCATATCAAGATGCAGAACGCACTTATGCTCTCTCCGATATCAATCTCACCATCAACGCTGGGGAGATCGTCGCACTGATGGGCAGAAATGGCGCTGGAAAAACAACCCTTCTCAAAGCGGCAGTTGGTCAAGCGCCCATCACTTCGGGAGAAATCGATATTTCTGGCAAGAACCCCGCACGGTTAAATGACCAGGAACTCATCTCTTATGTTGGATACGTTCCGCAAGAACCCACCGACCTGCTCTATGGACATTCAATTCAAGAAGAGTGCGAACTCTCAGATAGAGATAACGCTGTTCTATCGGGCACAACGTTGAAGATGTATTCCGAACTTATGGCAATCCCGAGCTTGAAAGCTCATCCCCGTGATATCTCCGAAGGTCAACGTCTAGGGCTGGCACTCAGCATCATTCTCTCAGCATCTCCCAAAATTGTGATTCTTGACGAACCGACTCGTGGTCTCGATTATGAAGCAAAGAAAGTTTTGGTCGCCAATCTCAAGCGAATCGCACATCAACAGCAACGCTCTGTCTTCATCTCTACTCACGATGTTGAACTGGTCGCTGATGTTGCTGACCGAGTTATCTTCCTCGCAGATGGTGAAGTCATTGCGGATGGAACCACTCGCCAAGTTCTCACTGCATCACCAGCATTTGCGCCACAAGTTGCAAAAGCGCTCCCGCACACCCAGTGGCTTACCGTCGCAGAAGTGGAGCGACACATCCATGAAGTTAAGTAAGTACCTCTCCTCATCATTTCTCTTTTTTGGAACTTTGCTCGGCGCTCATGCCTTTGCTTGGCCGCTTTATCTTCCCAATTCATCCTTTTTTCTCTTTCAGCCAGATGCCGCGCGTGCTCTCTCACTACTCATTGCACTAATCGCGATTGCGGTTGTAGCGCTCGACATCAACGCACAGGTGTTGGATAGCAAAAGTGTCGCACTACTGGGAGTTCTTTCAGCGCTCATCGCTGCATTAAGGCTAATTGGCGCAGGTGCAATCGGTGTGGAACCGATGTGGTTTCTTCTTATTGTTGCGAGTTTCGTTTTTGGCGGAAGATTTGGCTTCTCCCTCGGAGTTTTATCCCTAGCGATCTCGGCGCTTTTAACGGGCGGGATTGGACCATGGTTGCCATTTCAAATGTTGGCAGCTGGCTGGATTGGATTGATCGCCGGCACTATCGGTTCATTGACGCGGACCCTAAACCACCGTACTCAGCGACTTATTCTGATTCTTGTGGGAATTTTCTCCTCACTAGGTTTTGGTGTTCTAATGGATCTCCAACTATGGCCATGGATTGCAGGAACTGATCTCCAACTTTCGTTCGTTCCCGGTAGTCCGGTCATCGAAAATCTTCAGAGATTTGTAGCGTTCCATTTCGCAACTGCGTTGGCCTGGGATCTACCGCGTGCAATCACAACTTCTATCTTGATTGCTCTAACTTCGATTCCCATCACAAAATCCTTGCAGCGCGCAAAGCTCAAACTCAACTTTACTTCACATGGGATGGAACAAAAGGTAAACGCACGATAGCGCCCGTGCTAGCTCTGCCTCGAATATCGATAAAAACCTTTGTCTCGACCGGGAATCTTTTCGAAAGTAGAGCGAGGGCGATACCAGATTTGAGAGTGGGCGAAAAAGTACCGCTCGTTACTATGCCAATTGTTTCTCCATCATCATTCTTTACTTCCATCCCGGCGCGTGGGATGCCCCGATCTTCAATCTTTATCGCCTGCAACACTCGATGGCTCTTCGTCTCTCGTTGACTCTGCATTACGCCTTTACCCCAGAATTCCTTATCCCAACTGATTGCCCAAGATGCGCTCGCTTCGACTGGCGTTATCGTCATGGAAAGCTCATGACCATGAAGCGGATAACCCATCTCTGTTCTCAAAGTATCTCGCGCTCCGAGACCGGCAACCAGTCCGCCGTGAGAAGCAACGGCATCACGAAGTAAATTCCACACTTCAACGGCATCGCTCCACTTTGAAAGAATCTCGTAACCGCGTTCACCCGTATATCCAGTTCTGCAGAGCACAACTTTTTTGCCACCAATCGAACATTCCTTAAATGACATGTATTCAAGCTCAGGTTCAACACCTAAAGACTTTATAACATGATCGGATTGCGGACCCTGTAAGGCAAGAACAGAGTGAGCTTCATGAAGATTCTTAATCGCGATTCCGCTCGGCGCTTTCTCTTCAAGTCGCAGAAGCACTTCTGCTGTGTTCGCGGCATTTGGTATTAAAAACAGCCGTTCTGAGGAATATCGATACACAATCAAGTCATCGATAACCCCGCCAGTAGCGTCATCACAAATCAAGGTGTACTGGGCTTGGCCATCACCAATTCGATGTAGGTCATTAGTGAAGACTGAATTAAGAAATTCCAGAGCACCTGGACCGGTGACTGAAGCTTTTCCAAGATGGGAAACATCAAATAGCCCGACGGTTTCACGGACGGCTCGATGTTCATTGAGCACTCCGCCACCCATGGATGCGGGATATTCGATTGGCATTTCCCAACCGCCAAAATCTGCAAGTTTAGCGCCTACTTTTCGATGGAAATCGTGTAATGGCGAATATCTGCTCACTCCAATAACCTAGCCTAATGACTTCATCAACACCCACTATTCGCGCCACCGACAGCTCAGCAATCAACGACGTACTTGTCATTGGATTTTCTCGGGAAGATAAGAGGGGAAAAAAGTCCTTCTCGCTACACAGCGGATCGTTGAAAGTTGATCAGGCCCCTTTGCTGGAAGCGCTGGAGGATCTCGGAGCCACTGGTGCGGCAGACGAAGTCATCAAGCTCCCTGGGACCACCAATAAATTAGTTGTGCTGACGGGGCTCGGCGAAACTCCAAAGAACTCAGAATTTGCACACGAGACATTGCGAAGAGCAGCTGGGGCAGCATCACGAACTCTTGCTGGCCATAGCTCTGCGACTTTCGCTCTTCCACACTCATCTAGCGCTGAATTCGCTGCGATCGCAGAAGGTGCGCTACTCGGGGCATATGCCTTCGCTGAGTTCCGAGGAAGTTCGAAAGCTGAGCAAAAATTACCGCTATCAAAGATCTCTATCTACACCAAGATATCGACCAAGACTGATACTGCGAAACTTCTCAAACGGGCCAGCGTGATTGCTAAATACACATTCATAGTCCGCGACTTGATTAATACTCCGCCAAGCCATCTCACTCCAGATTCTTTCTGCCAGCGTTTTAAGAAACTTGCTTCTGGAACAAAGTTGAAAGTTGAAATTCTTGATGAGAAGCAACTACGCAAACTTGGCTACGGAGGAATCATTGGCGTTGGCCAGGGATCGGCAAATCCCCCTCGCCTTCTCCGCATTTCTTACCAACCGACCAATAAGAATGCGAAGAGATTTGCACTCGTAGGCAAAGGAATCACTTTTGACACTGGCGGATTAGCGTTAAAACCCGCCCAGGGAATGGAAGCGATGAAGTCGGATATGAGTGGCGCCGCTGTTGTATGCGCCGCTGCACTTGCGATCGCAGAATTACAACTGCCTGTTGCAATTGATGCATGGGCGCCACTGGCTGAAAATATGGTGAGCGATACCGCAACCCGTCCAAGTGACATCATCACGATCTATGGCGGAAAGACCGTCGAAGTTCTTAATCCAGATGCAGAAGGTCGACTAGTTCTTGCTGATGCCATGATGAAGGCCGCAGAAATTGGCGCCAAGGCAGGCGGTCTGGATGGGCTTATCGATGTTGCGACGCTTACTGGCGCACAAGTGGTTGCCCTCGGTAAACGAACAAGTGCGGTAATGACAAACAACGAAAGTTTTTCCCGCCAATTCCTCGACCTGGCCGATCAAACTGGTGAGCAGTTCTGGCCAATGCCGCTTCCCGAAGAATTACGCGCATCACTTGATTCACCGGTAGCTGATATCGCGAATATCGGAGATCGAATGGGTGGCATGTTGGTGGCTGGACTCTTCCTCAAGGAATTTGTGGCACCAGAATTGCCATGGCTCCATCTGGATATCGCAGGACCGGCATACAACGATGTAAAGCCACATGGCTACACGCCCGTAGGCGGAACAGGTGTCGCACTTCGCACTCTTGTCGCGCTTGCCGAGTCCGTAGCATCGCGCTGATGCTGGCAGGATTAGCCCAGAAAGCATTCACTGGAAAACGAATAAAGACGTGCGAGGTTGATTGTGGCGAACTTTGATTTAGTAATCCTTGGTGGCGGTAGTGGCGGATACGCGTGCGCTCTGCGAGCGGCTCAATTGGGACTCAATGTTGTTCTCATCGAAAAAGATAAATTGGGCGGAACCTGCTTACATCGTGGTTGTATCCCAACCAAAGCCCTTCTCCACGCTGGTGAAATCGCCGATAACGCACGTCACGCTGGAGAATTTGGCGTTAAAGCAGAATTCCAGTCAATGGACATGGTGGCTGTTAATGCCTATAAAGATGGCGTTATCTCCAAGCTCCATAAAGGTTTGCAAGGTCTAGTTAAGTCGCGCAACATCACTTATGTCGAAGGTTCTGGAAAACTCGTATCTCGCGACACCGTTGAAGTAAACGGCCAGCGTTACACCGGAAAGAATGTCGTCTTAGCAACTGGTTCTTACGCTAAAACACTTCCAGGTCTTGATGTCGATGGTAAAACTATTGTCACAAGTGATCATGCAATGCACATGACCAGTGTTCCGAAATCAGTCATCGTTCTCGGTGGCGGCGTCATTGGATGTGAGTTTGCTTCGGTCTGGAAATCTTTTGGAGCAGAAGTCACAATCATTGAAGCGCTCCCCCATCTTGTCGCACTCGAAGATGAGTCATCAAGCAAACAACTTGAGCGAGCCTTCCGTAAACGCGGGATCAATTTTGAACTCGGCACAAAATTCAAGAGCGCAGCAAAAAACGCGAAAGGCGTGACTGTCACTCTCGAAGATGGAAAGACCTTTGATGCCGAAATTTTTTTGGTAGCAGTTGGACGCGGTCCGGTTTCAAATGGACTCGGATACGAAGAGCAAGGCATCAAGATGGACCGCGGTTACATTCTGGTTGATGAGAAATGCCGCACGAACATCCCAGGTATCTGGGCGGTTGGCGATCTCATTCCAACTTTGCAACTTGCTCACGTGGGTTTTGGAGAAGGAATCTTGGTAGCCGAAGAAATAGCTGGATTGAATCCGCGACCTATTAATTACGATGGCGTTCCTCGTGTAACTTATTCGGAACCTGAAGTTGCATCCGTCGGTCTCACAACAGCCGCAGCAAAAGCGCAAGGTTTCGAAGTTGTTGAATTGAATTATGACCTCGCTGGAAATGGAAAAGCACAGATTCTCAAAACTGCAGGTTCGATCAAATTGGTTTCACAGAAAAATGGTCCTGTCCTGGGAATCCACATGGTCGGATCTCGTGTTGGCGAACTTCTCGCTGAGGCGCAATTAATCTTCAACTGGCAGGCAGAAGCGAGTGATGTTGCGCCGCTTATCCACGCTCACCCAACCCTCTCAGAGGCGATGGGTGAAGCTCATTTGGCGTTGGCTGGAAAACCACTACATGCACATGGATAATCGCCCCGTATTGTCGAGCGTCGCGGATCGGAGAAAATAACTCATGACCTTCTCAGTAAAGATGCCAGCTCTCGGTGAGAGCGTGACAGAGGGAACCGTCACTCGTTGGCTCAAAGCTGAAGGCGATCACGTCGCTCTTGATGAACCACTATTGGAAGTTTCGACCGACAAAGTTGATACAGAGATTCCATCTCCCGCAGCTGGCGTACTCCAGAAAATTCTCGTCGCCGTCGACAGTGTCGCTCCAGTCGGCGCGGAACTCGCGCTCATTGCAGATGGCGCAAGCGCACCTGCAACACCTGCTGCGCCAGTCGCAGCAGCGCCGGTTACGCCAGCTCCTGTCACTCCTCCAACACCAACTCCTGCGTCGGTTCAAAGTGCGCCAGTTCAATCAACACCTGCACCACAACAATCTGGTTCTGCAACCGCTGTTGTTATGCCAGCGCTGGGTGAATCGGTAACAGAAGGAACTGTCACACGCTGGCTTAAGAACGTCGGCGATAGCGTTAACGTTGATGAAGCGTTACTGGAAGTTTCCACCGACAAAGTTGATACTGAAATTCCATCACCTGCATCAGGAGTATTGCTTTCAATTGATGTGCCCGTTGATTCCACTGTCGCGGTTGGAACAAAGTTGGCATCCATCGGAGCATCTGGTTCTGCTCCTGCATCTGTCCCCACACCTCCAAAAGTTGCTCCGACACCAGCCCCGGCAGCGCCCCAGCCAGTTGTTGCTCAAGCACCAACTCCTCCACAACCCGTTGCTCCTGCACCTGTTGCGCCTTCGACCAAGTCCTCAGTTCTTGACGATTCATATGTGACCCCAATCGTTCGCAAACTCGCTGCTGAGAATGGCGTCGATCTATCGCGCGTTAAAGGAACGGGCGTCGGTGGTCGCATCAGAAAAGAAGATGTTCTCGCTGCGGTTCCTCGTGTCTCTGCGCCCGCAGTAACTGCAACTTCGACTCCTGTCGCTGCAGCATCTACGCCTAAGAGTGCAGCTCCAATTCAAGTTTCACCTCTTCGTGGAACCACAGTCACAATGTCGCGCCTGCGCAAAGTGATTGCTGCACGCATGTTGGAATCACTTCAGGTCAGCGCACAACTAACAACTGTTATTGAAGTTGATATCACCAAGATTGCGCGACTTCGCGAAAAGGCAAAAGGAAGTTTTGAAACTCGGGAAGGTGTGAAACTCACATTCCTTCCATTCTTTGCCGTTGCAGTATGTGAAGCTTTGAAGCAGCACCCGGTCGTCAATGCATCTGTTGAAGGTGACCAAATCACTTATCACGGCGCCGAACATCTTGGTATTGCAGTCGACACAGATCGCGGACTTTTGGTGCCAGTAATTCGCGATGCAGGTGACCTCAATATGGGAGGCATCGCCCGTCGCATCGTTGATGTTGCTTCACGCACTCGCGATAACAAGATCTCCCCCGATGATCTCGGTGGCGGAACTTTCACCATCACCAACACTGGTTCTCGTGGTGCGCTATTTGATACTCCAATCATCAATCAACCACAGGTTGCAATTCTTGGTGTTGGCGCTGTCGTCAAACGTCCCATGGTTGTTAAAGGTGAAGATGGCGGGGAGACGATCGCTATCCGTTCGATGGTGTACTTGGCGCTTTCCTATGATCATCGAATCGTTGATGGCGCAGATGCCGCTCGATTCCTCAGCACTCTCAAAGAGCGCCTCGAAGAAGGTCGCTTCGAATCTGATCTAGGACTGTAAGCGTTACGCAAATGTCGGTGCCACAGAGAATCGCAGTCACTGGAGCATCGGGCTTAATCGGAACCGCCCTCATTGGCCATCTCAAATCCGAAGGACATACGGTTCAAAAATTAGTACGCCGCCCCGTTGTTTCTGCCGATGAAGTTTCATGGGATCCTCGCACAGGAAACGTAGATCTCGCACCACTTGAAGGTGTGGATGCTGTGATACATCTAGCCGGTGCAAATGTCGGTGATAAGCGATGGACTAAGAAATATCGAGCAGAGATTCTTAATTCTCGCCTCCTTGGCACCACTGCAATTGCACATGCCGTATCGGAGTTAAAACCACAAGTATTCATCTCATCGAGCGCAATCGGTTGGTATGGAGAAACCGGCAATCGGGCGGTAACCGAGAATGATCGTCCGGGCGATGATTTCCTTGCCGCTGTCTGTAAAGAGTGGGAAGCCGCCGCCGATATCGCATCACATTCCCGAACCGTCAAGATTCGAACTGGCCTCGTTCTTGATCCCACTGGCGGCGCACTTGGAAAAATGTTGCCGCTATTTCGATTTGGACTTGGCGGCAAACTCGGAAATGGAAAACAGTGGTGGTCATGGATCACACTCCATGATCAAATCCGCGCAATCTGCTACCTCTTAGAAAAGCAGATTGAAGGTCCAGTAAATCTCACAGCACCAAATCCTGCGACCAACCAAGAGTTCACTTCTGCGCTTGCTCGCGCGATGCATCGTCCTGCGCTATTTCCAGTTCCTTCATTTGCGCTAAAAATAGCGCTCGGTGGATTCTCGACCGAAATTCTCGGTTCCAAGAAAGTAATCCCGCAAAAACTTTCTGATGCTGGATTTGTTTTTGATTATCCGCACATCGCTCCTGCGCTTTCTGCACTTATTGACGAGCAATAATCATTTCCGCGGCCATTCGTCCGCTTCGCAACGCTCCTTGTTGGGCTGGAATCGAATAACTATCCCCAGCGAGAAAGATTCGCTCAGAGATCATTTGCGGAATTTCTAGTGGTTTCTTTGGGCCATGAAAGGGCAGTGACTCCGCGATTTCATAATGTCTCAGATATTGAATTTCCGATGCAGAAATTCGCCAGGTAGCCGCTATCGCCTTTATCGCTTCTTCTTCGGAAATCTTCTGCAAAGTGGTGGATGAGATCAAAGTCTGATCACTAGGTGCATAACTCGGGGCAATATTCGAAATGGCAAGAGAATTGATAAATGGCTCGTGGTGAAGAATTTTGAGGAATTTACTAGTTGCTGCTCCCTTAGGAACAGCGTGATACCACGTCCATGAAGGGTTCATTGATAGATCAGGTTGTGAAGCCAAATGTCGAGTCGTCTTCGGATCCGCGGCAATTACAATGAAGTCGGCTCTCAACTCTCCTTCGCTAGTTGAGACACTTCCTTCTCTTGCGACGTCGACAGAACAGTTAAAGCGAATATTCAAGCCGTGAGAAAGTTGCCGTGGAAGTTCACCCATGCCTAGGGCAGGTACTCCTGGCCTTCCTTTCATAAACCATCGTAGAAGTTCGTGCGCCATCGCTGATGAAACATGATCTGAATCGGTCAGAAATACGCCATCGAGGAATCCTTTAACTACTCCTCGATAGAAATTGCCACTTGATTTCATTGTTTCTCCAAGAGCGTTGTCTTGTGGTTTTCTTGCAATGAAAGCTAGAAATGCGAACTTCTCTCTAAGTGAGCCCGATGTTTCAGAAAGATCGTCTTTGAGGTACTTGAGACTCTCTCGTGGGTCTCCGATCAAACACGTCTTTCCATCGAGCTCAATTTCAAATCCTTTTGGAAGGTGCTGCAAATCCAGTTCGTGCATAATCTTCAACTTTTGCACTTCTTCGTATGCTGGATTCAACACTTGGAAACCATGATCTAATCGAAACCCATCGACTACATCGGTTTTTACTCGCCCACCAACACGATCTGATTTCTCAAGGATTTCGACTTCGAATCCACTTTCCTGCAGGACCCGTGCACATGCAAGCCCAGCAAGGCCGGCACCAATGACAATTGCTGACGGCATTAGCGGATAGAAATGTCTCGCGCTTGATCGATGATACGTGCAACGTTGAGTGCAAATTCTCGTGTGACTGGGAGTTGGCTACCTATTTCTAGGCTTTCGCGCACCAGACCATAGAAAGTTGGATAGGAACCAGGAACTCCCTGATAACTAAAGGAATCAGTTCCTTTATGGATCCGAGCTTCGCTGGTGATTTCCATCGGAGGAAGCCAAGTATTGGCAGCAGATTTAAAACCATTACGAAGTAATTCTTCTTGTCGATCAAGCTCCACAATAACAAGCGAACCCTTGTCGCCGCTGAGTCGAAGTTTTGGGCCAGGTGCACCGACAATGGCGCTTGCCGAAAGATACGAATCAACACCGGAGTCATGTTTTAGCACCAGAACAACGTCGTCGTTTGAGGCACCTCTAATTTCGCGAACAGAAGAGTGAACGAGTTGAGCTGGGCCAAACCAATCAAGAGCGGTAGAGACCAGATGAGTTTGAAGATCAAGGAGTAAGCCACCACCAACTTCGGGGCTGGAATTTTCTCGCCAGGCAGCAGGATTTAACTCAGGACGGAATCTTTCAAAACGAGAATCTGCTCTAAAAACTTGGCCAAGTACTCCTTCTTTCAATGCTTTCTTTATCGTGAGCGAGTCTGAATCCCAGAGACGATTGAAAAAGACCGTGATTGGAACGTTATGGTGATCTGCATGATCAAAGAGAGCGAGCGTTTCATAGTAATCACGTCCCATTGGCTTATCGACGACGGTTGCAATTCCAGCATCAATTGCCGCACGTGCGTGGTCTGCATGCACCTCATTGGTTGAGGCCACAACGATAAGGTCGAGATCTTCCGCAACGAGCTCGTCGATGGAATTGACGAGAATAGCGCTGGGAAAATCTTCATGCGCCGCTGCTTTTTTCTCTATTGAACGCGCACAGATCGCAGTCACCTCGAATCCCGCACTCACCAGAGTTGGGGCATGGAAATAACGACCGGCTAGTCCAAATCCAACTATTCCGGCACGCATCATCAATGAGGAAACGGTTTAGTTCTCTTGATGCTGAAGCTTGGAAGGCCACCAGATCTTTGGACCAATAACTCGGACCAATGCAGGCACCAGCAAGGAGCGAACAACGATTGTGTCGAGGAGAACTCCGAATGCAACGGCAAACCCAAGTTCAGCTAGGAATACCAACGGAAGAACGCCAAGAACGCCGAAGGTCGCCGCGAGCACGATGCCCGCTGAAGTGATGACGCCACCTGTGACCGTGAGGCCTTTGATCACGCCGGCGCGGGTTCCAATCTTCAAAGATTCTTCACGAACTCGAGTCATCAAGAAGATGTTGTAATCGATGCCAAGGGCAACGAGGAAGACGAAGGCAAAGAGTGGGAATGAAGCATCGGTGCCAGCGAACCCAAATACATGCTCAAAAACCAAGGCGCAAACACCAAGAGTTGCGGCAAACGAAAGCACGACAGTCACAAGCAGTAGCGCCGCGGCGAAAATGCTTCGTAACAACAAGCCCAAAATGATTGCGATCAAAATGAGAACGATTGGAATAATCACTCGATTATCGCGACGCGATGATTGGTCTACGTCATAGCCGACCGCAGTTTGTCCACCTACTAAAATATTTTGGTTGACTTTCTTTGCTGCATCACGGAGCAGAGGAATGGTTTCCTTTGCTTTCACAGAGTCAGCTGGAACGCTGAGCGTTGCGTAAAGTAGAACTTTTCCATCAACGACTTTTACATCTGTGGTGGGTTGTCGCGTTGCAGGATCGACGGTAGTTACTGGCTGTACGTTTGCAACATTTGAAACGCCCTTGATTGCGGCGGTGGCTGCAGCAACATCAGCTTGATCAACGACAATCTCTACTGGCGTACCTTCACCACTCGGGAAGTGTTCACCTAGTTTTTCCAGGCCAATGACTGAATCCGTTTCGGTAGTGAAGGCATCGGTTTGAGCTAGGCCATCTGATTTCAAAGTGGTTGAGAACCCCGCAAAGATAATGAGTATTACTGCCGTGGTTATCCAAATTCGTTTTGGCTTTCGATCTACAAAGTTGCCAACTTTCGCCCAAAGACCTGAAAGTTTTTCATCGACATCGTCGAATCTTGGGACTTTCGGCCAGAAGATCCAACGTCCGAAAACAATAAGCAATGCGGGCAATAGCGTTAACGCGGCAAGCATCGCTGAGGCGATACCGATAGAACCAACAGGACCAAGACCACGGTTACTGGAAAGATCACTGAGCAACAAGACCATAAGGCCGGCGATAACAGTGGAGCCAGATGCAACGATTGGTTCAACAACTCCACGGAGCGCAATTCTCATAGATTCATAGCGAGATTCGTGATGATGTAGCTCTTCGCGATATCGAGATATGAGAAGGAGTGCGTAATCCGTAGCGGCACCCAGGACAAGTACGTCAAGGATTCCTTGCGTCTGGCCATTGAGATCTATGACGTTAGCTTTAGCAAGGTAGTACACAACCATCGTCGCGAGACCTAGAGCTGTTCCGGCCGTGAACAAAGGGAGTATCCAGAGGATTGGTGAGCGATAAACCACGATAAGGATAATCGCTACAACAATCAAGGTTGTTTGTAGCAGCTTTGTGTCAATGGATCCAAATGCCCCAAAGAGATCAGCAAAGATTCCGGCTGGTCCCGTGACATGAGATTCGAGTTTGCTGGATTCAAAATTCTTCTGCATATCTTCGCGAATGAAATCGATCAAAAGCGGAAGTACGGGTTCTTTATCAATGTTTTCCGTCGCGACTTTTGCATCAAGTTGCGCATTAATCAAGATAGCCTTGCCATCTGCTGAAGGAATCGCTTGTAACGGCACTCCGGGCGCGAAATAAGAGTTGAGTTTCTTTCCTGATTCCGGAAGGACTTTCTCCCCCAAAGAGTTTGCATATTGGTTAACGCGAGCAAATACTTCAGGATTGGTTTGCGGATTTACATCGCCCACCAGGAGAAGAAGCGCTGGCAATAAATTCTCGGTTTGATCAGAGAACTTCACGGTGATCTTGCTTGCTAACGTCGATTCAGCCTTCTCCGGTAAAAAGGCGGAGTTGTCGTTCTCTTGAACTGTGGAGATCTTGGAGAATGCCGCACCTGAAAATCCGCCGATTGAAAGCCAGGCGATGATTGATACAACCGCAATCCAGAGCGCTCGTCGCCCCTTGGTCCTAGCCTTTTTTGTCGATATCTCTACAGTCTGGCTCACAAAAACTCCTTAAGATTCCCAGTGATTTTCACTACTTGGATTGCGCCCCGCCTCAATCGAGTGCGAAGCCAGAGGCAAAGTTTACCCGTGATGAGGAGAGTTTTCGGTACTGAAGTTAGGCTTATGGCATGACGCATGCCACCGCTTCCATCGCCTTGAACAAGGCTGGTCTCGTCGAATATGAGGAAGCTCTTCAGCTGCAAAGAAATTTACATAGTGAAATCGCGGAATCGCAGCGCCCCAATACCTTGCTCTTACTTCAACATCCACCAGTTTTTACTGCTGGTCGCAGAACGCTTGAAAGTGAAAAACCAACAGACGGTTCCACCGTTATTGATGTCGACCGTGGAGGCAAAATCACTTTCCACGGACCGGGACAGATCGTTGGCTACCCAATCGTGAAATTGAAGAATCCTAATGACGTCGTTGGCTTCGTACGGGAATTGGAAACTTCATTAATCGAAGTCTGCAAAGAATATGGTATTGATGCCGAACGATATTGTGAACGTTCTGGCGTCTGGATCCGAGACGACCGGGGTGATCGAAAGATTGCTGCGATTGGCATACGTGTCGCGCGTGGTGTCACGATGCATGGCTTTGCATTAAACGTGAACCCAGACCTCTCCTATTTTGATCGAATAATTCCATGCGGAATATCGGATGCGGAAGTCACATCGATGGCTAAAGAGTTGAATCGCGAGATTTCAATCCCTGAAGTAGAAAATGTTCTCGAACGCCATATGTTCGAAGCGTTATCGAAAGTCTCCGCATGACAATTGCGCCAGAAGGTCGGAAGCTTTTGCGCATTGAAGCACGCAATGCCGCGGTGCCAATCGAGAAGAAGCCAGAGTGGATCAAGACGCGAGCAAAGATGGGTCCTGAGTACACATCGCTTCGTTCTTTAGTTTCCCGTGAAGGACTTCACACAGTCTGCCAAGAAGCCGCCTGTCCCAATATCTTTGAATGTTGGGAAGATAAAGAAGCCACATTCCTTATCGGCGGCGAAGCTTGCACACGTCGCTGCGACTTCTGCAATATCGACACCGGAAAGCCACAACCCCTCGATCGAGATGAACCACGCCGTGTTGCAGAATCTGTGAAGACTATGGGCTTGAAATACGCAACGGTCACGGGAGTTGCGCGAGATGATCTAGAAGATGAAGGTGCATGGCTTTATGCCGAAACAATTAATCAGATTCATACCTTAGTTCCTGGTTGTGGCGTGGAAATGCTCGCTCCAGATTTCTCAGCTAAGGCAGATCTATTAGCCCAGGTATTCGAAAGCCGACCTGAAGTCTTTGCTCACAACCTTGAAACGGTCCCGCGGATCTTCAAGCGAATTCGCCCGGCTTTTAATTATGAACGTTCGTTGAGCGTCATCACCCAGGCGCGCGATTTTGGACTCATCACCAAGTCGAATTTAATTCTTGGTATGGGTGAAACACGAGAAGAGATATCTCAAGCTTTGGTAGATCTTCGCAACGCTGGTTGCGATCTCATCACGATTACCCAGTACTTACGTCCTTCGGCTCTGCATCACCCAGTAGAACGGTGGGTCAAACCTCAAGAGTTTGTTGAATTAGCTGCCGAAGCGGAAGCCCTTGGATTTCTTGGTGTCATGAGCGGACCTCTCGTGCGTTCAAGTTATCGAGCTGGAAAGTTGTATAGGCAAGCAATGGAGTCTCGTTCTGGAGTGAACAATGGCTGAGTTGGTCTACCCACCAATCATCGGCATCGTCAAAAGTCTCTGGAAGTACTTAGGTTTGCAATTCACATTTTACGGCGAAACGCATGTACCAAAAAAAGGTCCTGCGATTCTTGCCATGAACCATGTGGGCTATCTTGATTTTGCGATTGTTGGAACGGCTGTTCTTCCTTCTAAGCGACTTGTGCGCTTCATGGCGAAGAAAGAGATCTTTGATAATCCCATCGCTGGACCTTTGATGCGCGGTATGAAGCACATCTCGGTAGATCGTAAAAATGGTGGTCCGTCGTTCATAGCTGCACTGCGAGCACTGAAAAATGGTGAAATTGTTGGAATATTTCCGGAAGCCACCATCTCGCAAAGTTTTGAATTAAAAGATATGAAAAATGGAGTTATTCGCCTCGCCATGGAATCAGGAGCTCCGATACTGCCGACTGTAATCTGGGGTTCGCAACGTGTTTGGACCAAGAATGTAAAGCGCGATTTCGCTCATCGAAAGTATCCGATCTACGTTTCAATCGGTGAGGCAATCACACTCAATCCCGACAGTAATGTCGAAGAATCCATGAAGATTTTGGAGTCACGGATGCGAGAGTTACTCACGCAGCTCCAAAACGATTATCCTGACTCCCCTATTGGCCAACGTTGGGCGCCAGCTCGCCTCGGTGGCACCGCTCCAACCCCGCAAGAGATTGAGGCTCGCAAAGCCCAGCGAAAGGAACTGTAAAGCCATGTTCGGTCGCAAGAAGAAAGATCCCAACGCACCAAAGAAAGTTCGTTTCAAAACAATTCGTGACGCATACTCTCTTGCCGCAAAAGAGTACTCATTCGTTCTACTTCGCTGTCTTGTGATCTTCGCTCCGATTTGGGCTATCGGAATTTTGATTGGCGCACAATTTGGTCGCCCTGGTTATGCCGCTTTTCTCTCCTTTCCTGTGGCCTTTCTCGGCGCTTTCTTCTTCTTCACTCGACTTGCCAGCAATGCCGCATATGCATCCATTGAAGGACAACCTGGCGCAGGTGCGAGCGTCTTGATGTCGATTCGTAAGGGCTGGACTATTTCCTCTGCGGTTGGTGTGAACAAATCCCAAGATATGGTTCATCGCGCAGTTGGAAAAGCCGGCATTGTTCTCGTTGCCGAAGGCGGATTCGGAGTTCGCACTCTCCTGAATGATGAGAGAAAGAAAATGGAACGGTTTGCGCCAGGAGTTCCAATTTATGAAGTCATTGTTGGTAATGCAGAAGGCCAAGTTTCAGTGCGAAAGTTGCAACGCGCTATGAAGAAGTTTCCAAAGAAACTTTCGACCGTCCAATTACGTGAATTGCGTGCTCGACTCAAAGCTGTTGGCGGCATGAACATCGCGCTACCAAAAGGTCCAATGCCTAAGAATTTGAGGATGCCAAAGCCTCGTTAATTACTTCAGTCGCATCACAACAGTTCGTGCGATGCGATCGTGCAAGCCTCGTCCGTCCTTATCCGTTACTACCGCGGGAATGACCAGCGCAATCAAGAAAGTCCGAAGAAATATTGGAGCCGGCTTTACAAAGAGATAGTCGGGATGGGTCAAGACTCGTAAGCGCAACATTCGTTGTCCCGCAGATGCGCCTCCAAGGGAAGTCAGAACGGCTACCTCCACAATGAATACGCCGAGCCTGGTCAGAGACGGACCCAGGGAGCTTGATTGGAGTGGAATCACAAGGGCGGCCGAAAAGGTCGCAATCGCCCAATCAATGCATATAGCGAGAAATCGCCTGCCGTATCCCGCTCTTTCCATGCTCGCAACCTACCGTCTTAAGACCCCGTAAGGGACAAAGCGAAACATTGCCGTAACAGAGGAGTTATGGGTTTTTCACTACAGAGGCCTAGGTTTGCCCCATCAATTCAGGGCTCAGTGAAGAGCTATGAGTAATCACTAACCAGGAGAACCATGTTTAAGAATTCTGCAGAAGTTCTTAACTACATCAAGAAGGAAAACATCGCACTCGTTGATGTTCGCTTTATCGATCTTCCCGGAATCCAGCACCACTTCAATGTGCCTGCATCCCAATTCACCGAAGATGTATTTAAGGATGGTTTGATGTTTGATGGTTCCTCAATTCGAGGCTTCCAATCAATCCACGAGTCCGATATGAAATTGTTGCCGGCCCCCGAGACGGCATTCATTGATCCATTCCGCAAAGAGAAGACTCTCGTTCTTCACTTCTCGGTAGTCAATCCAGATGACAACTCTCCATATAGCCGCGATCCTCGTCAGATTGTTGCCAAGGCTGTCGACTATATGCGCTCCACCGGAATTGCCGACACTGCGTACTTTGCACCAGAAGCAGAGTTCTATGTCTTTGATCGCGTGAAATTCCAAACACGAATGAACACTGGTTTCTATGAAGTTGATTCCTATGAAGGTGCATGGAACACAGGAATCGATAACGATCCAGATGGAACTCCAAACCGCGGTTATCGCACGCGCATTAAAGGTGGTTATTTCCCAGTTTCGCCTACTGATCAATTTGCAGATCTACGCGATCAAATGGTCATCAACTTGGAGAAAGTTGGCCTTGAAGTTGAACGCGCACACCACGAAGTTGGTACTGCGGGTCAGATGGAAATCAACTACCGCTTCAACGACATTCTCCATGCTGGCGATGACTTGATGAAGTTCAAGTACATCATCAAGAACACTGCATGGGCTGCCGGAAAGACTGTGACCTTCATGCCGAAGCCACTATTCGGTGACAACGGTTCGGGTATGCACGTGCACCAGTCGCTCTGGAAAGATGGCAAGCCGTTGATGTGGGGCGATGGATATGCAAATCTCTCGGACACCGCTCGTTGGTACATCGGTGGTCTTTTGAAGCACGCACCATCTCTCTTGGCATTCACCAACCCAACGGTGAACTCGTATAAGCGCCTTGTTCCTGGTTACGAAGCTCCGGTAAACCTCGTTTACTCTGCACGTAATCGCTCTGCATGTATCCGTATCCCGATTACCGGTACAAGCCCCAAGGCAAAGCGCATTGAGTTCCGTTGTCCAGATCCAT
>RFMK01000035.1 GCA_009927705.1 Actinomycetota bacterium
AAGGATCTGGACAACGGAACTCAATGCGTTTTGCCTTCGGGCTGGTACCGGTAATCGGGATACGGATACATGCAGAGCGATTACGTGCTGAGTAAACGAGGTTTACTGGAGCTTCGTAACCAGGAACAAGGCGCTTATAGGAGTTCACCGTCGGGTTGGTGAATGCCAAGAGAGATGGTGCGTGCTTCAAGAGACCGCCGATGTACCAACGTGCGGTATCCGAGAGATTTGCATATCCATCGCCCCACATCAAAGGCTTGCCATCTTTCCAGAGCGACTGGTGCACGTGCATACCTGAACCGTTATCACCGAAGAGAGGCTTCGGCATAAATGTCACAGTCTTTCCAGCAGCCCACGCAGTGTTCTTGATGATGTACTTGAACTTCATCAAGTCATCGCCAGCATGGAGAATGTCATTGAAGCGGTAATTGATTTCCATCTGGCCGGCGGTACCGACTTCGTGGTGCGCGCGCTCAACTTCAAGGCCAACTTTCCCCAAGTTGATGACCATTTGATCGCGTAGATCCGCAAATTGATCAGTTGGCGATACTGGGAAATAACCACCTTTAATGCGGGTGCGATAACCGCGGTTTGGAGTTCCATCTGAATCGTTATCGATTCCTGTGTTCCATGCGCCTTCATAGGAATCAACTTCATAGAAACCAGTGTTCATTCGTGTTTGGAACTTCACGCGATCAAAGACATAGAACTCTGCTTCTGGTGCAAAGTACGCAGTGTCAGCAATTCCAGTCGAACGCATATAGTCGACAGCCTTGGTCACGATCTGACGAGGATCGCGGCTATATGGTGAGTTGTCATCTGGATTGACTACTGAGAAGTGAAGAACAAGAGTCTTCTCTTTGCGGAATGGATCTAGGAACGCGGTTTCGGGCGCTGGCAACAATTTCATATCGGACTCGTGGATTGATTGGAAACCTCGAATTGAGGAACCATCAAACATCAAGCCATCCTTAAATACATCTTCGGTGAATTGCGCAGCTGGCACGTTGAAGTGGTGCTGAATTCCAGGAAGATCTATGAAACGCACATCTACAAGTGCGATGTC
>RFMK01000075.1 GCA_009927705.1 Actinomycetota bacterium
CGGTTCGATCCCGTCACAACCCACAGGCTTTTCTTGAGGTTTCCGTTTTCAAGGTATCTACGCTTCATTCCATATGTTCAAAGCGATGGAGCCGCAATACATGAAAATCACGACCTACGTAGCCCTGCCTACTCCCTACGAATAGAGTGCTACTCATGAAAAGAATTCTTGGCCTCACTAGGTATGCCGTTGTCGTACCTGCATTCGCTTCCATCATCGGAGCCTTATTGCTGATGGCACAAGGGTCCATCTCGATGGTTACTGTCGTATTCGAGGCGATCGGGAACAGTTCAACACTCAAAGAATCAATTGTCGATGTGCTTACAGCCATTGATGCTATTTTGCTCGGCACAGTTCTCCTTGTAATCGGATATGGCTTATTTGAACTATTCATTGACACAGATATCGAAGTTCCCGCTTGGCTCCGTGTTAACAACCTTGATGATCTCAAATCAAAACTTATTGGTGTTGTTGTGGCAATCATCGCCGTCGTTTTTGTTGGCGTATTTGTAGACGCAAATCGTTCCGGAGATGTCATCTCCTACGGAGTAGGTGCAGGAGCGTTAGTTGTTGGACTCGCAATTTTCGCATTTGCGACGAGAAAAGAAAATTCAGATTCCTAATCGAATAATTTTTCGCAACGAATAAGGAGACTACTATTTGATTTCATTGACTCTGATGCTAGTAATCCAATAGGGAATTATTGAGGCGACACCTTACTCTCTTAGAAATTTTAAGCGGAAAGAGTCGCTCGACTTTTCTTCGCTAATTTCCAGTGGTAAAGATATATTGGACCTGCAATTACTAATGTTGTAATTGAATTAATCAAGCTCTTAATGGATTGCCTTCGGTTTTGATTAGTGAGGTTTTCCTTTATTTGGTCTGCACTCAATGTTGATTCTTTTGGCACACTGTATGGATCGAAATAACCAGCATCTGGCCATGCAGCATCAACCAGACTTCGAACCAAGCTCACAAGAGCAAAGAGGCAAATCAGAATCGTGACGAGACAGATTGCGTAGATATAGAGTGAATACCAATCTATTCGGTCAGTTCTCTCCGTCCGTTCAAAAGTAGTGGCCGCCGGTGACTGTTTGGATTGACGAGTTCTTGTTGTTCGCGCTGGACGTTTAGTTGCCATGTGAAAAGTATCTACCTTTGGACAGGGTTTTTCTCTTTGGCAGGCAAATAATAGAATCGAGCCATGTCTTCGAAAATCATTCTGTACTACGGCTTCGCACCTGTCACGGATCCGGAGGCGGTCAGACTCTGGCAGGAGGCTCTTTGTACATCGCTAAACCTCAAAGGTCGAATACTCATCTCGCGTCATGGGATAAATGGAACGCTTGGCGGAGATGTCAAGGCAATAAAGAATTATATAAAGAAGACAAAGCAATATCCCGGATTCAAAAAAATCGACTTCAAGTGGTCCGAGGGAACGGGAAATGATTTTCCACGTTTGAGTGTGAAAACCCGGCCAGAGTTAGTTTCTTTCGGTGTGCCAGATGAGATTGAAGTGTCGACAGAAGGAATAGTTGGGGGCGGTCAACACCTCAAACCTAAAGAAGTAAATGCACTCGTTGCAGAAAAAGGGGAGAATGTCGTTTTCTTCGATGGACGTAATGCCTTTGAAGCAAAGGTTGGTCGCTTCAAAAATGCAGTCGTTCCTGATGTCCGTACTACAAAGGATTTCATCGACGAATTAGATAGTGGAAAGTACGATCACTTGAAGAATAAAGCGGTGATTACATATTGCACAGGCGGAATTCGTTGCGAGATTCTAACAACTGTTATGAAAAAGCGCGGATTTAATGAGGTCTACCAAATTGAAGGTGGCATAGTCCGATATGGCGAGAAGTTCGGCGATAGCGGTCTTTGGGAAGGTTCCTTGTACACCTTCGATGCACGAAAGACTATTGATTTCACCGAAAGTTCAAAACTCATCGGAGAATGTGACTTCTGTACTGCGCCTACGAAAAATTTTGTGAACTGCGCAAACGATTTTTGTCACAATCAATATTTGATTTGCGGTAATTGCCTGAATGACCCTGAAAATCTAGAATGTACACATTCGGACGCTAAGTCATCAAACAAGATGAAGGGTTGAGTCCTTCGCCGCGAACTGATTAGATATGGCCATGTCAGAGTTCAACCCCAACCCTGCACGTGGCAAAGAGGTGTTTCAACTCGACCGCGCACATGTCTTTCATTCATGGTCTGCGCAAGCACAAATCTCGCCGTTGCCAGTTGCGTCTGGAAAAGGTTCGTATTTCTGGGACTTTGACGGCAAGAAATATCTTGATTTCTCCTGCCAACTCGTCTTCACGAACATTGGTTTCCAGCACCCAGTCGTCGTAGATGCCATTAAGAAACAGGCCGACCTGCTCACAACAGTCGCGCCCCAAGTAGCAAACGAGGCTCGTGGCGAAGCCGCCAAACGTATTGTCGAATTAGCGAGCCCTCATCATCAAAAAGTCTTTTTCACTAACGGTGGCGCAGACGGCGTTGAGAATGCAATTCGTATGGCTCGTCTTCACACTAACCGTCACAAGATCCTCTCTTTTTATCGCTCGTATCATGGCAACACCACTTCGGCTATCTCGGCAACGGGTGATCCTCGACGTTGGCCAAATGAATTTGCTTATGGACATGTCCATTTCTTCGGTCCCTATTCTTATCGCAGCGCATTCTGGTCGTCGAACGAAGAAGAGGAATGTGCGCGAGCACTTGAACACCTTGAATCTGTTATCACCTTTGAGGGACCCAATACCATCGCTGCAATCTTGATTGAATCTGTAGTCGGCACTGCTGGAGTATTGATCCCACCAAAAGGTTATCTCGAAGGAGTTAGGGCGCTCTGCGATAAGTATGGAATTCTTTGGATTGCAGATGAAGTTATGTCTGGCTTTGGTCGCACTGGAAAGTGGTTTGCCTACCAACATTCGACTGCCCACCCAGATCTCATTGTCTTTGCAAAAGGCGTGAACTCCGGATACATCCCACTCGGAGGCGTCGTTATATCCCAAGAGATTGCACAAACGTTTGATGATCGAGTCTTTCCTGGCGGGCTCACATACTCGGGCCATCCCATGGCTTGCGCCGCTGCGGTAGCCACAATCGACGTGATGAAAGAGGAGAAAATCGTCGAACATGCCGCTCTGATGGGCGAGAAAATTATTGGACCAGGATTGCGCGCATTGGCCGAAAAACATCCTGTGATTGGTGAAGTTCGTGGTCTTGGAGTCTTCTGGGCACTTGATCTTGTTAAAGATCGTGTAACCCGAGAACCACTCGCGCCTTATGCCGGCTCAAGCCCCGCTATGAACGAGCTGGTAGCTGAATGCAAAAAACGCGGATTGATGCCCTTCACTAACTTTAATCGCATGCATGTTGTGCCGCCCTGCAATATTTCCGAGAGCGAATTTAATGAAGGCGTAGAAATCCTTGATCAAGCATTCGCACTTACTGACAAGCACTACACCGGACGTTCGCGATAACGGAAAATTGCCGAAAAATGAGCGAAATCAGAGCAATCTCGCACCATATCGGTGGAGAGTATTGGAGTGGACAGTCTGATAGGACTGGCGATGTCTACAACCCAGCAACCGGAAAGATCACAGGTAAAGTTGATTTTGCATCGGTTTCGGTAATTGATCATGCAGTTGATGTTGCAACTCGAGCTCAACAAGAATGGCGAAACGCATCGATAGCAAAGCGGGTTCAAGTTCTCTTTGCATTCCGCGAAATCGTTAATGCACGCAAGGAAGAAATTGCCAAACTAATCACGGCAGAACATGGAAAAGTTTTATCGGATGCTTTGGGAGAAGTAACTCGCGGCCTCGAAGTTGTGGAATTTGCCTGCGGGATTCCACATTTACTTAAAGGTTCATACTCAGAGAGCGCATCCACAAGTATCGACGTCTACTCCATGCGCCAACCTCTTGGAGTTTGCGCAATCATCTCGCCTTTCAACTTTCCAGCCATGGTTCCCATGTGGTTCTTTCCGATTGCAATTGCGGCTGGAAATGCAGTAATCATCAAGCCGAGCGAGAAAGATCCTTCGCCAGTAAATCTGATCGCAGAATTTTGGAAGGAAGCCGGATTACCTGATGGCGTCTTCAATGTTGTGCATGGCGATAAAGTTGCAGTCGATCGACTCCTTGAACACCCAGGAATAGCCTCGATTTCTTTCGTAGGTTCCACCCCAATTGCACGTTACATCTACGAAGTTGGTACGAAGAATGGCAAGCGCGTACAAGCCCTGGGTGGGGCAAAGAATCACATGCTGGTTCTGCCCGATGCAGATTTGGATCTCGCCGCAGATGCCGCAGTCAATGCAGGATTCGGTTCTGCCGGCGAACGTTGCATGGCGATATCGGCACTGGTTGCCGTGGAGCCTGTCGCTGATGCGTTAATCGAAAAGATCTCCAACCGAATGAGCTCCTTGAAAACTGGAGATGGCACACAAGGTTCGGATATGGGTCCACTTGTCACCGCAGTACACCGTGACAAAGTCGCTTCTTATGTAGATGCCGGTGTTCGTGAAGGCGCAACACTTGTTGTCGACGGGCGCAATCCCGATGTCAACGGGGCGGCAGAAGGTTTCTGGCTCGGCCCAACCCTCTTTGATCATGTGACTCCTGATATGAGTATCTACACGGATGAGATTTTCGGACCAGTTCTTTCGGTAATCCGCGTTCAGAGCTATGACGACGGATTAGCTTTAATTAATCGTCATCAATATGGAAATGGCACCGCAATTTTCACAAACGATGGTGGAGCTGCTCGACGGTTCCAAAATGAAGTCCAGGTTGGAATGATTGGTATCAATGTTCCGATTCCTGTCCCAACGGCGTACTACTCATTCGGCGGATGGAAGAACTCTTTGTTTGGTGACACTCATGCTCATGGTACTGAAGGAGTGCATTTCTTCACGCGCGGAAAAGTGGTCACAAGTAGATGGCTTGACCCAAGCCATGGCGGAATAAACCTTGGTTTCCCGCAAAATCGCTAGTGAATTAATTCCTCTTTACAAAAAGATCCAGAACTTCATTGACCGGAGTTGCTGAGAGCTTCTCGTAATCTAACGTGAGTGCGGCGATGCGCTCTTGTTCTTCTGGGGTGAAGATGCGCGCGAGATTGGTTCGGTATTTCTTAACCAAAAGCGGTAAACCCTCTTCACGACGTCGCTTGTGACCTACCGGGTACTCAATTGCAATCTCTTCGGTAGAGGTTTCATCTTTGAAAGTAATAGTCATCGCGTTAGCGATGGAGCGCTTCTCGGGATCGTGGTAATCCTTGGTGAATTGAGGATCTTCCACACAGGTCATCTTCTCGCGCAGCGCATCAATCCTCGGATCTGCGGCGATCTCATCTTCGTAATCGCGCGCCGTCAATCGGCCAAAAATTAATGGGATGGCGACCATATATTGAATCGTGTGATCGCGATCTGCTGGATTTCGCAGTGGGCCTTTCTTATCAATAATGCGGACGCATGCTTCGTGGGTACGGATCTTGATACTGGCAATATCCTCGGATGTCTTACCGAGTTCTTGCATTTTGGTGAAGAGCATGTGTGCAGCTTCTACCGCCGTCTGAGCGTGAAATTCGGCTGGATATGAAATCTTGAAAAGTACGTTCTCCATCACATAAGAGCCATACTTGCGCTGAAATTCAAACTTCTTACCTTTGAACGAGACATCATAGAAACCCCATGTCTGCGCAGAGAGAGCTGATGGATAGCCCATCTCCCCCGCTTTTGCCATGAGTACTAAACGCACTGCACGCGATGTTGCATCTCCTGCTGCCCACGATTTACGCGAGCCAGCATTTGGAAAATGGCGATAAGTGCGAAGTGATTGACCATCAACCCAGGCGAGTGAAACCGCGTTAAGAATCTGTTGGCGGCTCAATCCCATCATCTGCGCAACAACGGCAGTCGAAGCAATTTTCACCAAGATAACGTGGTCGAGACCGACTTTGTTAAAGGAATTCTCAAGTGCGATACAGCCTTGAATTTCATGAGCCTTGATCATCGCGGTGAATACATCGCGCATGGTAAGCGGTTTGCTGCCACTAGCAACTGCATGTCGCGATAACCAATCTGCGGTAGCCAAGATTCCACCAAGGTTGTCGGAAGGATGTCCCCATTCCGCAGCTAGCCAAGTGTCATTGAAATCCAACCATCTAATAGCAGTTCCGATATTGAAAGCTCCCTGTACTGGATCAAGTTCGAAATTCGTTCCAGGAACTCTCACGCCATTCGAAATTCTCTCACCTGGAACAATCGGACCCAGCAATTTGGTACAGGCTGGGTATTCCAGCGATTCAAGTCCACAACCGATTGTGTCTATAAAACAACTCCATGCGGTGCTATATGCCAACTCTGAATTTATTTCGTAGTTCATCACATAATCAACGATGTCAACCATTTCTTGGTCGAATGGAAGATCTGAGGTAGTGATATGGGATGACATCGATATTCCTTTTCTAGCGTTCTATCGTTGATCCAGTGGAATAAATGGACGATTTTCAGGTCCAACATAGTGGGCTGAGGGTCTGATTATCTTATTGTCGAGGCGTTGTTCAATCACGTGACCAGCCCAACCGGTAATGCGGGCGAAGATAAAGATGGGCGTGAAGAAATTGATTGGTATCCGCATCTCGTCATATGCAACTGCGCTGAACCAATCAAGGTTTGGGAACATCTTCTTCTCGTTATGCATCACGGTTTCAATCCGTTCAGCGATATCGAATAGTCGAGTTGATCCATTCTCTTTCGATAATGAGCGCGCTATCTCTTTGATTATTGGATTACGCGGGTCAGCAATGGTGTAGACCGGATGGCCAAAGCCAATAACTACTTCTTTGGTTGCGAGGCGATGCTTGATGTCTTTCTCAGCTTCATCAGGGTTGCTGTATCTGCGTTGAATCTCGAGCGCAACTTCGTTAGCGCCTCCATGCTTTGGTCCACGTAGCGCCCCAATCGCGCCCGTGATCGCGGAATACATATCTGACCCGGTGCCAGCAATAACTCGTGCAGTAAACGTTGATGCATTGAACTCATGCTCAGCATAGAGAATCAAGGAAGCGTTCATCGCTTCAATCCAAGAACGCGATGGCTTGCTCTGATGCAAAAGCGTCAAGAAGTGCTCCGCCACCGAATTAGTTGCGGTTTCAATATCAATTCGCTTTCCTGAATGAGTGAAGTGATACCAGTACAGCAGCGCAGCGGGTGTGGCTGCGATCAACCGATTTGCCACCTTTTGTGCCGCTTCGATCGAGTGCGATACATCTTCAGGAATCATGGTTCCCAAAGCTGAAACTGCAGTACGGGCGACATCCATTGGATGCGAATCTTTGGGTAATTGCTCAAGAATTATCTTGAGCGAATCGGGGATTTCACGAAGAACAATCAGTGATTCTTTGTATTCGCTCAGTTGTTGGCGATTGGGAAGTTCGCCGTAAATAATCAGGAAAGCAATCTCTTCAAATTCACAATTTTCTGCCAGATCCTTGATGTCATAACCTCGATAATGCAAGTCATTTCCACTTTGTCCAACTGTCGAAAGAGCGGTGGATCCAGCTTCGATACCCGAAAGCGCGACCGATTTCTTGGATTTAATCTCACTCATAGTTCACTGCGAGAATTTATCTAAGGAGCGTTCGTATTCGTAGTAGTTGATTCGCTCGTAAAGTTCTTCACGTGTCTGCATGCTTTCAATCACTGATTTCTGAGTGCCTTCTTTTCGGATCACTTCGTAGACATTTTCAGCTGCTTTATTCATCGCCCTGAAGGCCGAGAGCGGATAAAGCGCCATTGCAACGCCAGCGTTCTTCAACTCTTCAACAGTAAAGAGAGGCGTCAATCCGAACTCGGTGATGTTTGCAAGTACTGGGACGTTTACTGCAGAAGTAAATCGTTTGTAATCATCGAGATTGCGAATTGCTTCAGGAAATATAGCGTCTACGCCAGCAGCGACATATGCGAGAGCTCGATCAATGGCGGCATCCATTCCCTCACCAGCAATTGCATCGGTGCGGGCGATGATCACAAAAGGATCTTCACCTCGAGCATCGACGGCTGCGCGAATTCGATCGACCATCTCTTCTTTCGAGACTAATTCTTTATTGGGGCGATGTCCGCAGCGTTTTGCACCAACTTGATCTTCAATATGCGCTCCAGCTGCACCTGCTGAAATTAGCGACGTAATGGTGCGAGCGATGTTAAATGCCGACGGTCCGAATCCCGTATCTATATCGACGAGAAGCGGCAATTGGCAGACGTTGACTATTCGACGGACATCGACGAGCACATCTTCCAGCGTCGTGATTCCCAAATCTGGCAAACCAAGTGAGCCAGCGGCAACTCCCCCGCCAGAGAGATAGATTGCTCGATAACCTGCGCGTTGGGCCAGTAACGCGTGATTGGCATTGATAGTTCCAATGATTTGTAGCGGCGACTCAGCAGAAAGCGCCTCGCGAAGTAGTTGTCCAGCGGGCTTTGCCACGTTACTAACCTATCACCGAGTCTTTGACTCGTAATAATTCAAGTGCAGCAACCGTTGCGTCAAAACCTTTATCTTCCGAACTTCCCGCGACACCACTTCGAGCGATGGCTTGAGTCACAGTATCTACGGTTAAAACGCCAAAACCAATCGGTTTTCCTCGAGCAAGAGAAACATTCATTATTCCTTGCGTAACCCCTTGGCATACATAATCAAAATGTGGCGTCTCTCCACGAACAACAACTCCCAACACCACAGCCGCATCAGCGCCCGCATCAAGTGCGAATTGGGCAGCAAGTGGGAGCTCAAATGAACCAGGTACATGAATTACCGGATTGATTTCAATCTTCGCCTGTGAAAGTGCGCGATGTGCGCCGTCGACAAGCGCATCACATATCTCTCGGTGCCAACTTGCAGAGATAACAGCCACTTTGAACTTACTCATATCTCCGAGATTGATAGTAGGTGCGATGCCAGCCATTAGTTGTGTCCTAATCTCTCGCGCTTAGTGTCGATATAGCGTTGATTAAAAGGGTTTCTTTCACCATGCAGAGTTTGTGAGCTAACTTGAATCCCGGCTTCTTGAAGTGTCTGCAGTTTGATTGGATTATTGGTCAAGAGTTTCACGTTAAAGATCCCCAATAAACGAAGTATCTCTGCCGCATCGTTGAAATCTCGTTCATCGACATCATGACCAAGAGCCAAATTCGCTTCGACTGTATCAAGTCCTTGATCTTGCAGTTCATAAGCGCGAATCTTCTCTGATAGGCCAATTCCCCGTCCTTCTTGATCACGAAGGTAGATGATGATTCCCGCGCCAGATTCCTCAATCAATTCCATGGCTCGTTGAAGTTGAGATCCACAATCACAACGCATGGAACCCAAGACATCACCGGTAAGACATTCGGAATGAATTCTCACCAATATCGGAGTTTGTCCCTTTTGTTCTGAGGGATGTTCTGAACGCTCCATCTGCATTTCCAAATCAAGACCGAAATTAAGAATGACATGATCTACGCCACCGCGACCAAGATACGTGGCGATTTTCCAGGTTGCTTTTGAAGAGCGAGGCAGCTCTGCCCAATGCAATTCTGGTACTTCGCTCTCGGTCACACCAGAATTCACTATAACTTTCAATAACTCTGCAATAGTCACAATCGGGATATCTTGTTGGCGAGAAAACTCTTGTAACTCTGCACCACGCATCATCGAGCCATCTTCATTTACTAATTCGCTAATGACGCCCACTTCGACATCTCCGACCAAGCGACACATTTCAACAACGGCCTCGGTATGGCCCTGACGACCTTTCAGTCCGGCCTCGTGAGCAATCAAAGGGAAGATATGGCCAGGTCTGATGAAATCTTCAGCGGTCGCCCGCTCATCAGCAAGTAATGCGATTGTGCGAGCGCGTTCCTCAGCGCTAATACCAGTGGTTATTCCTGCTTTGGCATCTACTGTCACGGTAAAGGCGGTGCGCTTCGTATCTTGATTGTTCTTTACCATCAAGGGTAGATGCAGTTGTCGAGAACGTGATTCCGTCATTGCCACGCAAATTACGCCTGAGGTATAACGAATCATGAATGCAAGTTTCTCTGTTGTAGCAGCGCTTCCAAGTAAGAAGAGGTCTCCTTCATTCTCACGTTTCTCATCATCAGTAACGATGACAAAGCCACCTTCTTTGAATCGTTGAAGAGCAAGATCGAAATTATTCGTGCTCACTGCTTATCTCCTCGCGCAGACATCAGGCGCTCCACATATTTTGCTAGGACATCCACTTCGATATTCACATCATCGCCAACGCTCTTTGATCCCAGCGTCGTCTTTGCCAATGTTTCGGGGATTAACCACATTGTGACTTCATGGAGTGAATCTTCAACGTTTCCGACTGTTAGGGAAACTCCATCAACACAGATGGAACCTTGATTAACAACATACTTAAGCAGGTTGCCAGGAATCGATATAGCGAAACGTTGCCATTTCTCGCCGGGTTCATTTGCAACAATCTTTGCTATGCCATCAACGTGACCCTGAACGATGTGGCCACCTAGACGCGCATCAACTCTCGTTGCAAGTTCAGCATTGACGCGGGCGCCCACTTCAACCCGGCCAAGATTGCTTAATTTAAGTGTTTGGACCATGACATCAACGGTGATGAGATTACCTACGATGCGAGTGGCCGTGAGACAGACTCCGTTGATAGAAATCGAATCTCCAACGCCCATTGATTGCGCCAAATTCGTTTGTATCGTGAGGATTGATGAATCTTCGCCTCGTTCAATCCCTCGAATAGTCGCGACGTCTTGGACTAATCCCGTGAACATCTAGCGAACTCCTTCCATCAATGACTCTTTCTGAAAGAGAGCAGCGCCTGGATTGCCGGATTGCAACAACTGAATGCGAAGGTCTTTTCCAACTCTGCTTACCTCGCCTAAAGACATTTCAATTTTTTCGCTCAACGTTGTTATCGAGAGATGCTCGGCAAAACTCTTACCTCGTCCTAGTAACGAAGGAGCCTGATAAAGAATTACTTCATCGACGATTCCAGCCTCAAATAAAGCGCTATTGAATTGGGCGCCAGCTTCAATCAAGAGTTGATTCCATCCTTCGCTCTTTGCCATGTTAAGTAACTCTCCAAAAGAGCGAGACTTAACAAATCGAGTCTCAGCTCGATCACTATTGATCTTTGAATCTTGAGGGATTGAGCGTTCGCCCATAACTATTCGAATCGGGTTCTTTTCTCGCTTAGAGTCGGGGTCGTTTAGAAGTCGTGGTGTTAAATCAGGGTTATCCCGCAACACTGTTTCTGTGGTCGTAACAATTGCATCAGAATTTCTTCGCAAATACGCCACATCAAGACGGGCTTCTTCCGATGTGATCCATTGGGAGGTTCCATCAGCAGCGGCAATCTTTCCATCTAAGGTCGAAGCGATTTTTGTGACAACCCAAGGAAGTCCAGTCGTGACTTTCTTAAGCCATGCTCTATTGGAATATGCAACATACTCGCGTTCGATATCGCCCACCACTTCTATTCCTGCGCTCTTCAATCCCTCTGCGCCCCCGCGCGCGATGGGGTTTGGATCGGAGACTGCGTAAACCACTCGGAGAAACTTCGCTTCGATAATCGCGTCGCTACATGGTGGAGTTTTTCCATGGTGATTACAAGGTTCAAGTGTCACAATCAATGTTGCTTCTGAAAAATCTTTGAAACCGTGCGCGAGAGCATTATCCATCGCAAGTACTTCGGCATGTTCGGCTCCAGCATGAAAACCGGAACCAACTTCTACTCCATCGCGATCAAGAATTACTGCGCCGACAATTGGGTTTGGTGAAGTAAGGCCAAGGCCGCGCATAGAAAGTTTGTTGGCGCGCAACATCGCACGTTGCCATAGCAACATCTCGCGATCATTCGTTTTCATTGCGCCTCTTCGGTTAGTGATGCAACCGGGGCGCGAATACAACAAGACCACAAGCTCTTGCAGTTTCTCGCTATATAAGAGCGCACATCAAAGACGTGCGGACGCGAGCAAACCAAAAAGGCTTGCGTATGTGTTCCCTCTCATCCGGACTTTAACCGTCGGTCTTGGAATTTCACCAAGTCCACCGTTAGCTGGATGCAAACGGGTCGCAGACT
>RFMK01000048.1 GCA_009927705.1 Actinomycetota bacterium
TAAATAAGTAGCGGGCCAAGCCTTGAACATTGCCGCTCTGGTTAGCCGCACCTAGGCCAATTGGATCGCGAGCAAGATCTGCGCGAGCGATGAAGGCGATGAGCGTTGCTGAGAATCCGAGTGCCGTGAAGATTGCAACTGGCGAAGTCCCTTGATTTTTCAACCAGCGAATCAGATGAATCAACGCCAACCAACATCAAGATAAAGAGGAAGAGCATCATGACTGCACCGGTGTAAACAACAATCTGGACGATGCCAAGGAATGGAGCTTCAAGCGCGATGTAGAAGATTGCGAGAGTGATCATTACCCACGCAAGAAGAATTGCTGAGTGGACCGCTTTCTTCATGAAGAGCATCGCAAGTGATGCTGCAACTGCGAGCGGCGCCAGCACCCAGAAAAGAATTGATTCGCCGGTCATTTATTAACTTCCTGCGACGGGTGTGATTCTTTGATCTCACCGCGATAATAATTGTGATGGTCAGAACCTGGATACATCGGATGAGGTGGCATCAACATTCCGTTACGTAGTGGAGCCAAAAGATCTTCTTTCTCCCAAATCAACTTCTCGCGTTTGTCATCAGCAATCTCATATTCATTAGTCATCGTTAAAGCACGAGTTGGACATGCTTCGACACAAAGACCGCAGAAAATGCAACGCAAGTAATTGATCTGATAAACCTTGGCATGACGCTCGCCAGGTGACATGCGATTCTCTTCGCTGTTGTTCTCGCCTTCGACATAAATTGCATCTGCCGGACAGGCCCATGCACACAACTCACAACCGATGCACTTCTCAAGTCCATCTTCATAACGATTGAGTTGGTGACGCCATGGAAACGTGGTTGTACTTCAGGTTAACTTCTGGATATTCAATCGTGTTCGGTTTCTTGAACATCGTGGCGAAGGTGACCCAGAAACCCTTGAGCTGTTTGAAGAAGCTCGCAGGTTCGGTACCTGTCACAGGAACAGCGGATTGCGCTGCCTTTTCGATCGCATCAGAGCGCTTAGGTTCGAGGTGAAATTCGCTCATTATTCGACCGCCTTCTTGATCGTGGGAAGTGCAGGGACAGGGAATGACGGTTCTGGCATCTCGCCGACATCATGGGCGCGCTCTTCGGCCTTCTTCTTTGTTGAGTCATAGATCGACATCGCGAGCAAGACTGCGAGCACGACAGTTCCGGTGAATGCGGCAATCATGAATTGTGATGCGCCTTGTTGGGTCATCAAGCGAAG
>RFMK01000121.1 GCA_009927705.1 Actinomycetota bacterium
CGCTTTGACTTCTTCGGATTTGCTGCAAGAAGTTAGGAGAAGAGCAGCAATGACTGCGATTGCGATCCGTTTCATGGGGTGATTATGACGCAACCCAGATACCGAGCGCAGCCGCAAACACTCCAAGGCCGTAATTGCTCAGTAAGTTCAGCGCAAAACTACGGTAATCCTTCTTCTCCGCTTCATCAAAAAGATCAAGGGCAAAAGCAGACCACGTAGTAAGTGCGCCACAGAATCCAACCAATGCAAATGAAATATCTGTCTTGGAATCTATGACTAAACCAAGAAGGAAAGATCCAGCTGTGTTTACAATCAAGATTCCCAATGGAAACTTCGTGTAAGAGCGGAAGTATTGATCAATCACATATCGGGTTGGTGCGCCAATAAAAGCACCCAGTAGAAAGAGAGAGAGTCTCATCGCTTCACCGCAGGTTTAATCACAAACAAGATCAATAGGCTTGTGATGATAGTTGCGAAGAAATATCCAATTGATTTCATTGAATTGTGTTCGTTATAGATGACTGCAACTGATGAAAACGTTGTGAGACCTCCCGCAAATCCTGGGATAAGCGCTAGCCGCATCAATTCTGAAGTCTTCAAACTATAAGCAATGAGGCCAGCGATTGCTACGCCAAGGAGATTTGAAATGAAAATCGCTGAGGGGTAGCGAGTGATGGACTCAGAAAGTACGTATCTGGTGAGGGAGCCGAGCGCTCCCCCGATTCCAACAATGAGGAGTTTTTTCACGCCCGCTTGATGATTTTGTTAGTTAAACCCGAGATCAAGCTGATGATCAAAGATCCGATGAGGGCCGATGTGAACTTATCGATGGTCAGAACATCACTCCATCGATCGACCAACATCAACATCGCAGCATTAATGACAAAAATAAAGAGGCCGAAAGTGAGGATGACCGCAGGAAGCGTGAATAGTTTTAGTAATCCACCAAGAACTGTGTTGATGACACCAAAGAGCGCTGCGACCCAGAAATAATTCCAAGCGCCATCTTGAATCTGTATTCCACTAACAACAAAGGTTGTTAGCCAGAAAGCGAGGGCGAGAATTGCCCAACGCTTTACTAGATTCATTAGTTGATACCCTCACGTTTGCGGATCTTTGATCCCAACCAGCGTACAGGGTCATACTTCACATCAACCACACGTTCCTTCATCGGAATAATCGCGTTATCGGTGATCTTGATATGTTCTGGACAAACTTCAGTACAGCACTTGGTGATGTTGCACATTCCAAGACCGTGCTCTTCCTGTGCTTTTTGTTTGCGATTACGTAGTCGATCCAATGGGTGCATATCCAATTCAGCGATGCGGATAAAGAAACGAGGTCCAGCAAAGGACTTTTTATTCTCTTCGTGATCGCGAATGACGTGACATGTGTCTTGGCAGAGGAAACATTCGATGCATTTACGGAACTCTTGGCTACGCTCAACATCGACTTGTTGCATCCGATATTCACCAGGCTTGAGATCCTCTGGTCCTTCGAATGCTGGAACTTCCATCGCCTTCTTATAGTTAAATGAAACATCAGTAACTAGGTCGCGAATGACGGGAAATGCGCGAAGCGGTGTGACGGTAATTGTTTCGTCATCACCGAAAGAGTTCATACGGGTCATGCAGGCAAGACGTGGTTTGCCGTTGATTTCCATCGAACAAGAACCACACTTACCGGCTTTACAGTTCCAGCGCACAGCTAAATCAGGCATTTGGGTGCCTTGGACGCGGTGAATCACATCGAGGACTACTTCGCCTTCGTTAGCGTCGACGCTGACATCTTTGAATTCACCGTTCTTGGAATCTCCGCGCCAAATGCGCATCTTCACTTTGCGGGTCATTTAGTTGCCGCCTTTCGTGAGTTCTTTTTCGGTGAAATATTTTTTTAGTTCATCCATCTCGAATAATTCGAGAAGTTCAGATGGCAACATCTTCGCAGGTTGGGCTTCGACTTCAACGGCTTTACCACTCCATTGTGAGAGGTGGTTGACCTGACGCCAATTTGGATCCATTTTCGGATAATCGTCGCGAGTATGACCGCCACGGGATTCTTGGCGTTCGAGTGCAGAGCGAGCGATTGATTCGGAAACTAGCAACATGTTCTCAAGATCAATTGCTAGGTGGAAGCCGGGGTTAAATGCTTTGCCGCCTGTGGCTTTTACTTTACCTGCGCGTTCGCGGATGGATTCAAGTTTCTTCAAAGCATCAACAAGTTCGCTCTCGGTGCGGATGATTCCCACGAGATCTTGAGTGACATTCTGCAGTTCATGATGAAGTGAATATGGATTTTCATCACCTTCACGAGTAAATGGTGCATTGAGATGATCGTGCGCTTTCGCAATCGCCTTATCGCTTGCCTCAGGTGTTTTGCCACCTAACTTCTTGACGTAATCAGCAGCTCCAGCTCCAGCGCGACGACCAAAGACCAAAAGATCTGAAAGAGAGTTTCCGCCGAGACGATTCGAACCATGCATTCCGCCGGCAACTTCACCAGCAGCGAATAGTCCTTCGACTCCGTAAGCAGCGGTGGTATCTGGATCAACCTTCACGCCGCCCATGACGTAATGACATGTTGGGCCAACTTCCATTGGTTGTTCGGTGATATCGACATCAGCAAGCTCTTTGAATTGGTGCCACATGGATGGCAAACGACGCTTGATTTCATCGGCCGGCAAACGTTTGGAGACATCAAGGTATACGCCGCCGTGCTCAGATCCGCGTCCAGCTTTAACTTCAGCATTAATTGCGCGCGCAACTTCGTCACGTGGTAGAAGTTCTGGTGGACGGCGATTGTTATTTTGATCTTTGTACCAACGATCTGCCTCTGCTTCGTTGTCGGCGTACTTATCTCTAAACACTTCTGGGATGTAGTTGAACATGAAGCGCTTACCTTCGCTGTTGGTAAGAACGCCACCATCACCACGAACTGATTCAGTAACGAGAATTCCGCGGACTGAGGGTGGCCAGACCATACCTGTTGGATGGAATTGGACGAACTCCATATCAACGAGAGCTGAGCCAGCTTTCAGTGCGAGTGCATGACCGTCGCCCGTACCTTCCCATGAATTAGAGGTGATCTTGAAAGATTTTCCAATTCCACCAGTAGCAAGAACAACAGCTGGTGCTTCAAAGAGCACTTCATTTCCAGTTTCGCGCCAGTATCCATAACAACCAGCGACCTTGTTTCCATCTTTAATAATTTCGGTGATGGTGAGTTCGGCGAAAACTTTGAGATATTTCTCGGCGTCGCCATGTTCCTTGGCATCTTTTTGTTGCATCGCAACAATTTTCTGTTGCATGGTGCGAATCAATTCCAAGCCAGTGCGATCGCCAACGTGAGCTAAGCGAGGATATTCATGGCCACCGAAGTTACGTTGAGAGATGCGGCCATCTTTAGTGCGATCAAAAAGCGCGCCCCATGTTTCGAGTTCCCAGATTCGATCTGGTGATTCTTTTGCATGAAGTTCCGCCATCCGCCAGTTGTTAAGGAACTTTCCACCGCGCATTGTGTCGCGGAAGTGAACTTTCCATCCATCGTTCTCGTTGACGTTACCCATTGCCGCAGCTGCTCCACCTTCAGCCATAACAGTGTGGGCCTTGCCGAAAAGTGATTTACAGATGATTGCAACGCGAAGTCCCGCTTGGCGGGCTTCAACAGCGGCGCGCAAACCAGCGCCACCAGCTCCGATGACAACAACATCGAATCGATAGCGATCGTATTTGATCTCATTATTTGCCATGGATTCGTCCTAGAAGAAGTAGTAGTTGGTAATGGTGCCGGCTGCGACAAGTCGTACATAAAGATCAGTAAGGGCTACACCGAAGAGTGAGATCCAGGCATAAACCGGATGGCGGTGATTAAGAACAGATACCCATCCCCAGAGTTTGTAGCGAATCGGGTGTTTGGAGAAATGTTTCAAACGTCCACCGATTGTGTGACGGCAAGTGTGACATGAAGCTGAATAGAGCCACAACAACGTTGCGTTAGCGATGAGAACTAACGTACCGACGCTCATATGTCCCCACTCGCCTTCGGGATTTTTGAAAGCGATGATCGCGTCATACGTGAGAATGGCGTTGAAGATTAAACCTGCGAAGAAGAACCAGCGATGCCCGTTCTGCAGAATCAATGGTGCGCGAGTTTCACCGGTGTATTTGGAATGTGGTTCGGCCACAGCACATGCTGGTGGCGACATCCAGAAAGAACGGTAATACGCCTTGCGGTAGTAATAACAAGTAAGACGGAAGCCGAGCGGGAATATCAAGATGAAGAGCGCTGGCGAAATAATCATTCCGAAGATTGTGAAGGTTCCGATTGGCGTGCCGAAGTGAGTAGAACCTTCAACACATGCGGTTGAAAGACATGGCGAATAGAACGGGGAGATTAATGGTTCTGCAAAGTAATACTTCTTTTCAAATGCGCGGAAGGTTGCGTAGATAATGAATGAGACAAGAACAAGAACGGTAATGAGTGGTTGGAGCCACCAACGATCAGTGCGGAGCGTGCGCTCTTTTATTGCTGCTCTAGTAGCAGAGAAAACACCTGTGGCCACGCAACGCCTCCTTGGAGGAACGGCTTGAAGTTATGGCGTAATTTTCCTAGTGCGATTGAATCCTTGCTAGGTGAACTCTTATGAAATCGCACACAGGTACTGAAGAAACGAGCGGAGGGCGTGGGATTTGAACCCACGAAGGTTTCCCTTGCCGGTTTTCAAGACCGGTGCACTAGGCCACTATGCGAGCCCTCCGTGGGAAAACTTACCTTTACTTGGAGGGGTCTTCAAAATCCAAACTTGGTAAAGCAGGCTTGAGATGAATTCGAAAGCGTACAGATGCCATTTGAATGATGACAATCAGTGTTGCTGATAATGCAACAGATACATTTAAGTTCAATGAAGTGTCTTTGAGGAAAACAAAGATCGTCGCACCAATTGCTGAAGCAGTCGCATACAACGGACCGCCGGTAAAAATCTGCGGCGTCATTCGACAGACAACATCGCGCAAGACACCGCCACCAACTGCTGTGATAACACCCAACAAGATTGCAACCAGATCGGAAGTGAGATTGATTGTTGCTTTGTATGTGCCTGCGACAGCGAAGAGTGACATCGCTACTGAGTCTAAGAAAACCACTGAATTAACCGCAGATTTGAACCAACGTCCAATGATGAGAGCAGTAATGACCGCAGCAATTGCGGTGAGAATGTATTTATCTTCCATCGCTGCTGGTCGGCCAACTGCAAGCAAGAGATCGCGGACTATTCCGCCACCGAGGCCAGTAAGGATTGCGACTGCAATGACACCCACTAAATCAAAACGCTTATAGAAGATGGCAAATAGCGCACCTTGAAGTGCGCCGATTCCTACTGTTAGTAAGTCAAGCCAAAGAGGAACTGCAGCTGTCATTCTGGTAACTCCAATAACTTCTCAATCTCTATTGCTACTCCATCTTCTTGGTGAGGAGCAGCTACGAATTTCGCATATTTATGTCCGTCGGGATGTCCATCTCCCATAACCCATGAACGCCCAGCCCATGCCAACATTGTGAAATCGTTGGGATTGTCACCAAATGCAACTGATTGTTCGGCGGTGATTCCGTGGCGCTCTGCAAGTTTCGCTAACGTCGAGCCTTTGGAGATTCCGAGCGCATTTATTTCAAGAAGTGAATCATGGAGATTCGAGTGGGTCACCGTCGCAACTCCTTCAAGTTCACGAACTGCGATCTCAAGCATCTCATCTGATGTGAGTTCTTGATCGGAACAGCGCGCAAGAATTTTCAACGCTGGACCCTCCATAATCTCGGTGATGTCGTGCACGCCTATGTTGTCGAGGCCGACATCCCAGCGCGGTACATACGCTTTTTCCCGATGGAAATAGTTATGTGACTCGACTGCAAAGGAGATGGTTGGAATCGCCCGGCGGAGCAGATTCACCGTTTGGATCTGGTTATCAACCGGCATTAACCACTCTTCTAGAACTTTTTGGTTATGGATGTCGTAGTACAAAGCACCGTTTCCTAAAATACTTTTACCGAAAGGAAATGTTTCGGCAATATCTGGCATCCAGCGCGGTGGTCGACCTGTGACATAGAAAATCTCAATACCTAGATTGTGCGCATTGGTGAAAGCTTCTTTTGTTCGCTGCGTGATCTTGCCGTAGTGTGGAACAATTGTTCCATCTAAATCTGTTGCAATCAGCTTTGGGCGTTTATGTAAATCGCTCAATTGTTCACCGGTAGGAAGCGATCCATATTTAAATATGGTTGGAGCGCCTTCGGAACCAAAACTGAACCATCTGCTTGTTGGTGATTCTCAAGAATTGAAACAATCATACGTGGAATTGCGACGAGTGTTCCATTGAGGGTTGCAACTGGAGATATTCCGTTTTCACCGCGAACTCGAACATTGAGACGACGCGCTTGGAATTCGCTGCAATTCGATGTGCTTGTAACTTCGCGATATGCACTTTGGGTGGGAATCCATGCTTCACAATCAAACTTACGATTAGCGCTCGAGCCGAGATCACCGGTGGCAACGTCGATCACGCGGTATGGAATCTCCATGGCGTTAAGGAAATCTTTCTCCCACGCCAGTAATCGCTTATGTTCTTCAGCAGCATCTTCGGGTGCACAGAAGGAGAACATCTCGACTTTTTCAAATTGATGAACCCGAATAATCCCGCGAGTATCTTTTCCATATGATCCTGCTTCGCGGCGGAAACATGGTGAATATCCGCTGTAGCGAAGTGGAAGTGATTTCGCATCCAAGATTTCGTCCATGTGATACGCAGCCAGTGGGACTTCACTTGTTCCAACGAGATAGAAGTCATCTTCTTTCAAATGGAAGACGTTTTCGGCAGCCTGGCCAAGGAATCCCGTTCCTTCCATCGCAGCAGGTTTAACCAAGACCGGAGGAATGACAGGAATGAATCCTGCTTTGGTGGCCATTGAGATTGCGTAATTAACAAGCGCTAATTCAAGGAGTGCTCCAACACCAGTGAGGTAATAGAAACGTGCACCAGACACTTTTGCGCCACGTTCGGTATCAATTGCTCCCAATATTTTTCCAAGTTCGACATGATCTTTAGGTTCGAAGTTGAACTTTCGTGGTGTTCCAATTTCTTCTATGACTGTGAAATCTGCTTCGCCACCGATGGGTGCGGCTATGTCGACGAGATTTGAGATCTCCATGGCTACTGCTTTGAAATCAGCTTCCGTGGAATTTTTCTTCGCTTCTGCCTCTTTCACCAATGCCGACAAACCTTTCGCTTTCTCTAAAAGGGCTGCTTTCTCATCACCTTTTGCGGCGCCGACCGATTTAGAGAGCGAGTTCTGTTCCGCACGAAGCGCTTCGAATTCGACGATTGCATTGCGGCGTAATTCATCAGCTGCGAGCGCTTTATCCACCAGCGTTACATCCTCACCGCGCGCTTTTTGAGATATCCGAACTAGATCAGGGTTATCTCGAAGTACTTTTACATCAATCATTTAGATCTTCTTTCCTGCGCGCACAGCTGCAAGCCATGAATCTGCTTCGATAAACGAAGAGTCTGCAGTTGCAGATGTAGTAGTAGGTGCAACTTTATCGGCTCGTGGGTATGAACCGAGATATCTCACATCTTCACAGATTCGGCGAAGTCCCATCAAAGCATCACCAACGCGCTCGTCATTGATATGACCCTCAGCATCAATAATGAAGTGATAGTGGCCAAGTTCGCGTCCTGTAGGGCGTGATTGAATAAAAGTTAGATTCACGCCACGAACTGAGAACTCAGTTAAGACTTCAAGTAAAGCGCCCGCATGATCTGCGCCGATAAATGCTGCGAGTGATGTGCGGTCATGTCCTGTTGGTGATGGAACGCTTCCTGGCTTTCCAACCAAGACAAATCGTGTAACTGCGCCATCGTTGTCACCGATGTTTAAAGCAACTGTTGCAAGCGAATAAGTCTCTGCAGCAATGGGCGCAGCGATTGCGGCATCGAATTCATTT